>DAINBW010000281.1:0-4657 GCA_036732745.1 Spirochaetales bacterium
GGCGAGGTCCGGCGCGCCGGCGCCGCCGAGGGCGTCGTGGACGGCGCGGTAGGTGCCGCGCTCGTCGTCGACGACCTCGAAGATGTCGAGGAAAACCTGGCACTGGAATCCGTCGAGGACCAGGGCGAGCCCCGACTCCTCGATCTCGCGCGAGCGCCGGAGGTACCAGAGCCCCGAGCGCGACTCGCGCATCACGAGGAAGCGGCCTTCGTCGGCCGAGAGCCCGAGGGCCTCGCGGAGGCTCGTCCGCCGCTGGCGCTTCCCGCCGCCCGGTAGCTTTTCGGCATAGGGCGCGGAGATCCCGACGCGCCCGGAGGCGCGGGCGTAGGCGTTGTTGTAGGCGACGAGGGCGCGTTCGGTTCCCTCGCCGTTGGAGTAGACGAAGGCGTTCTCGTTGACGGAGCCGTCCTCCGCGACGAGGTCGTAGAGGAGGAAGCGCTCGACGCCGGAGAAGAGGCGGCGGCGCTTCAAGAGGGGGAATATCTCGCGCTCGTGCCTCTCCACGAGGGCCGCGTCGGGAGTCTCGTCGCGGTAGGCGCGGCGGTACTCCATGCCGTACTTCTCCTCGAAGCCCTCGAGCTGGCCATGGCCGAACATCGGCAGGCCGGGCATCGTCGCCATCATCGTGCAGACGCCGAAGTACTTGTCGCCCTTGCCGAACTGGGCGACGGCGGTCTCCTCGTCGGGATTGTTCATGAAGTTCACGAAGCGCTTCAGGATGTCCTTGTCGAACTCCTGCGTGTTCTTGATCGTCTCCCGGTACTTCCGGTTCTCCTCGCGCTTCAGCATGTTCATGAAGGCCGAGTTGTAGACGCGGTGCATCCCGAGGGTGCGGACGAAGTAGCCCTCCATCATCCAGAAGGCCTCCGCGAGGAGCAGGGTGTCGGGCGCCTCGCGCGCGCAGAGATCCACGACCTCGCGCCAGAACTCCTCGGGGATGGCGCGGTCGAAATCCTCGCCCGTCAGGGCGTGTTCGGCGCGCGAGGGTATGTCGCCGCCGGAGCCCGGCTCCGGATACCAGAGCCGCCTGACGCTCTTCTTGGCGAGGACCATCGCCGCGTCGAATCGGATGATCGGAAAGTTGCGCGCCACATGGAGGATGCGCTCCCGCACCGCCTCCCGGGCCTCGGGCTTGAGGAAGTCGATCTGCGCCGTGTCGTTCCAGGGCATGCTCGTGCCGTCGTTGCCGTGGTAGACGTAGTCCACCCGGCCCGAGGCGCGGTCGCGCCGCTGGAAGACGACCGCGGCGTCCGTGCGGTCGTAATAGTGGTCCTCGACGCGGATCTCCACGCGGCCGTCGCCGGAGAGGTCGCCGCCCGAGAAGGAGTAGCCGGGGAAGGGGCAGCGTTCGCCCGACATGAGAAGGCCGGGCCGCTCGCGGACCCAGGCCGAGTCGATGCCGACGTGGTTGGGCACCATGTCCGCCGCCATGCGGATGCCCCGCAGGCCCGCGCGCGCGCGGAGCGACTCGAGGGCCGGCCAGCCGCCGAGCTCGCCGGCGATCTCGTAGTCGAAGAGGGAGTAGGCGGAGGCCGCCGCCTCGGGGTTGCCGCAGCGCCGCTTGATCTCGGCGCTCGCCGCGCTGCGCTCCCAGAGCCCGATGAGCCAGAGCCCGTTGAAGCCGCGGGTCGCGAGGAGGTCGAGCTCCTCGTCGGGAATCGCGTCGAGACGGTCGATCTTCCGGCCGTAGGCGACGGAAAGCTGGTGGAGCCAGACGAGGACGCTCTTCGCCATCATGACGACGTTGGGCATCCAGTCGCGGTCCTCCGTGAAGCGCTCGTACTCGGCCTCCATGCCGCGGTAGACATAGGCGCGCGTCGGGCCTGGGCCGGGGAAGCGGGGCTTCTCCTCCTCGCGGATCAGGTCGAGGCCGCCGAGGAGGCGGAGAAGCTTGTCGCCGATGAGGAGGCGCCAGCGGCGGCGGATGTAGTCGAGTTGGCCCGGAAGGGAATAGGGCGCCTCGCGGGCGGGGGCGCGGAGCATCGTGACGAGGTCCTCGCCGTCGGGGCCGAAGCGCGGCAGTGTCGCGAAGCTTTTTTCCAGGGCGGCGACGGCGCGGAGGTAGTCCCCGCGCGCGGCGAGGGAGCCCTCGCGCGGCGCCTCGCCCGCGGGGCGCGAGCCGTCGTCGAAGAGGAAGCGGTAGGGGCCGAAGGCGGGATTTTCGTTCGCGAGGCGGAGGAGGAGGAGTTCCTCGAGCGCGAGGAGGCGGTTCGGCACGCCGTCGGGCGCGGCCTCGAGCCAGGCCTTCTCGGTCGTCTCGCGGCGGTAGACGGCGAGGGGAGGGTAGGCCTTCACGAAGGCGAGGAGGAGGGCGTCGGTTTCCCGTCCGCCGAGTTCGGCTTGGATCGCGGCGAGTGCCTTGGAGAAGGCGTCCACGGCCGCGCGTTCGCGGTAGAGGCGCGCGACGTCATGGAGGATCTCGTCGATGAGCGCCATCGCGTTGAGGCGCCCCGCGCGCACCGCGCGTTCGGGAAGGAGCGCGGCGTCGACGCGTTCGTTGATGCGGCGCGCGAGAAGGCGCGCGGCGGCGAAATCGGGAAGGACGACGTTGCCCGTGCTGCGGAAGAGCGAGCCCTCGAGTCCGAGTTCGTCGCGCGCCTCGCGGGAGACATGGAATTCCATGAGCCGGTCGCCGGCCTTCGCGACGAGTCCGCCCTCGCCCTCGATGCCCTCGAGCCGCACGACGAGGATTTTTTCCTCTTCGTCCATACAGGACCTCCCTCCGTCCGGGGGTCCGCGCGCGGCGCGCCCCTTCCTGCGAATACTACTCCAGCGGGGCCCAAGGTACAAGGCGAGGCGCTATACTTATGGCATGCGCAAACCCGAAGATACGCGCCTCGGCCGCGCGCGGTCCGCCCTCTCCACCCTGGTCCGCCGGTCCGCCCTCCTTGTCGCCGCCGGGATGGCGCTCGGCCTGGCCTCCTGCGCCACCGATCCGGAGAAGTTGGCCGCGGCACGGGAATCGACCCTGGCCGCCCATCCCCTCGATCGACCCTACGCCACTTCGGAGTTTGTCGACTTCGAAGGATTCAGGCTCCATGCCCTGCGCTGGGAGCCCGATCCCCTGCGCTTCCCCCTTCCCCGGGGGAAGGTCCTCCTCGTCCACGGCTTCGGCGGTTCCGTCTTCGGCTGGCGCCTCCTCGCGCCGGCCCTGTCGGGCGCCGGTTACAGTGTCCTGGCCTTCGACTATCCGCCCTTCGGCCATTCCTCCACTTCCCCCGCCGAGCTTTCGGGCCAGACCGCTGGCACGCCGACGGCCCGCGCCGCTCTCCTGTGGCGCCTCCTCGAGGCGGAGCCGTCGCCCGAACCCGAGCCGGGCCCGGCCGGCGGGGGCTGGATCCTCGTCGGCCATTCCCTCGGCGGCCGCATCGCCGCGCACATGGCCGCCACGCGTCCCGATTCCGTCCGCGCCCTTGTCCTGCTCGCCCCCGCCGTCTACGGCAAGGCCGGCCCCCCGGGCATCGTGCGCCTCTTCGGCTCCGGCGTCTCGCGCGGTCTCGAACGTTACCTGCTCGATCCCTCCCGTTTCCGGCGGCTCCTCGGAAGGGTCTTCGGGAGGGACGCGACCAAGGAGGAGTTCGAAGGCTATTGGGCGCCCTTCCTCAGGCCGGGCATCGCCGCCGCCCTTCTCACCTGGTCCAAGACCTCGGGCGGGGATTCTCCTCCCGCCCTCGCCTCCGTCGCCGCGCCGACCTTGGTGCTGTGGGGCTCGGCCGACCGCATCGTCGCGCCCGCCGGCGAACGGCTCGTCGGCGATCTTCGCGATGCGCGGTTTATGGTCGTCGATGGAGCGGGACATTGCCCGATGGAAACCCACGCGCCGGCGGTGAACGCCGCCGTCCTCGACTTTTTGGGCTCCAGATGAGGTGTTACGAACCTTGTGTTTAAAGAAGGGTAATAATTTAATTATATATTAACAAAGCAAATAGGATACAGCTTGGGTTTAAACCTAAGCTTCGCAACACTACTCAGAGCAACGGACTGGCGCTGGGCAAGCGAAGCTCGAAAGTCGTGCCCTCCCCCGGTTCGGAACGGAAACGGATCGTGCCGCCCAGGTAGCCTTCGCCGAGAAGCCGCATCCCGTAGGTGCCGACGCCGCGGCCGGGGCCCTTGGTGGAAAAGGAGCGGTGGAACAGGCGGCTCTGGGTCGCCTCGGGCATGACCGCGCGGTTCCGCACCCAGAAGACCGCGCACTTCGTGCCATCCTCGCCGCCGGATTCGACGCGGACGCCCGCGACGACGGTTTCGTCCCGCTCCGCCGCCTCGAGGGCGTTCTTGAGCATGTTGACGAGGACGCGGTGGAGAAGGGCGGGATCGGTCTCGATGAGCGGGTGTTCGGAGCCGGGCGCCATCGCTATCCGCGTCGCCTTCCCGTGGAGCCGGTAGGCGAAGAGCCCCGTCGCGGCGGCCAGGGCCTGTCCCCCGTCGAGGAGGACGGGGCGGACGGCCAGCTCCCGCGATTCGGCGGCCTTGAGGGCGCGCTGCGACTCGATCTCGTCGATGAGTTGTCCCGCCGCCGTGCGGATCAGGTCCAGGTACTCGGCGGGATCCTGGCCGGGCAGCATCCGGATCAGGTCGAGGATGCTCCTGATGCCCGAGGCCGTGTTGGCGATGTCGTGGTAGAAGACGCGTTCCAGGACTTCCCGCCGCTTTTCCG
>DAINBW010000282.1:0-4643 GCA_036732745.1 Spirochaetales bacterium
GGTATTGATGTCCGAAAAAGCCAAAAGCCTTAAAATAAAAATTTCCTTTGCGCCCAACTCGTTCCCGCGCTATCCTTGCCTTCAAAACGCAAGGAGCCTTGATGACGACTTTCGACGAGTTCAAGTACGAGCGGCCCGACGTCGCCGCGATTTCTTCGGCCTTCAGGGCCCTGCTGGCGGACTTCGCCGGCGCAGCCACCGCGGAGCGCCAGGATGAGCTCATGGCCGAGATCACCGCCATGAGGAACCGGATTGAGACGATGGCCTCCATCGTGGAGATCCGCCATACCTGTGACGTAGGCGACGCCTTTTACGAAGCGGAAAACGACTTTATGGACGAGGCTGATCCGATTTTCGAAGGCCTCAAGAGCGAGTTCTACGCCGCGCTCGCGGCCTCGCCCTTCAAGGCGGAGCTCGCCCGGAAATGGGGGCCCCAGCTCTTCCGGCTCGCCGAGCTCCAGATGAAGACTTGGAAGCCGGAGATCGTCGAGGATCTCCAGGCGGAAAACCGCCTTGCGAGCGAGTACGTCAAGCTCAAGGCCGGAGCCAGGATTCCCTTCGAGGGGCAGGAGCGCAACCTCTCGGAGATGCATCCCTTCACGGAGTCGCCCGACCGCGGCCTCCGGCGCCGGGCCCAGGAGGCGATCTCCGGTTTCTACGCCGCGCATGAGGCAGAGTTCGACCGCATCTACGACGAGCTGGTGAAAACCCGTCACCGGATCGCGCGAAAGCTCGGCTTCGAAAACTTCGTACCCCTGGCCTACGCCCGGCTCGGGCGCTCCGACTACGATGCCGCAATGGTGGCCGACTATCGCCGGCAGGTCCTCGCTTCCGTCGTGCCCGTGGCCGGAGCCCTCCGCGCCAGGCAGGGCCGCCGCCTTGGCCTCGAAGGCCTCAAGTTTTTCGACGAGTCCCTCGATTTCCTCGACGGCAACGCGGCCCCTCTCGGCGATTCCTCCTGGATCGTCGGGAAGGGCCTGTCCATGTTCGCGGAGATGTCCCCGGAGACCGGAGAGTTCTTCCGCCGGATGACCGAGCGCAAGCTCCTCGATCTTGAAACGCGGAAAAGCAAGGCCGCCGGCGGCTATTGCAGCTACATGCCGGACGAAGGCGCGCCCTTCATCTTCGCCAACTTCAACGGCACCTCCGACGACGTCGACACCTTCGCCCACGAGGCGGGACACGCCTTCCAGGTCTACTCGAGCGGCCACCTCGGCCTGCCCGAGTATTACTGGCCGACGCTCGAGGCCTGCGAGATCCATTCGATGAGCATGGAGTTCTTCGCCTGGCCCTGGGCCGAGGGCTTTTTCGGCCCGGGCGCCGCCCGCTACCGTTTCCGCCACCTCTCCGCCGGCATCCTCTTCGTACCGTATGGCGTTCTTGTCGACGAGTTCCAGCACTGGGTCTACGAGCATCCCGACGCGACGCCCGCGGAGCGCAAGTCCGTCTGGCGGGAAAAGGAGAAGATCTACCTGCCCTGGCGCGATTACGACGGCGACGCCTTCCTGGAGCGCGGCGGCTTCTGGTTCCGGCAGGGCCACATCTTCGAGGATCCCTTCTACTACATCGATTACACCCTCGCCCAGATGAGCGCCTACGAATTCTGGGGCAAGGCCCGCTCCGACCGCGCGGCGGCCTGGCGACAGTACCTGGCCCTGTGCCGCGAGGGGGGCGGAAAGTCCTTCCTCGAGCTGCTCGCCGGCGCCGGTCTCCGGAATCCCTTCGCCGCCGGCTCGATCGACGCCATCGTCGCTCCCGCCCGGGCCTGGCTGGACGCGGTGGACGATCGAGCTCTTTGAGCTTGGCCGTCTTCCCTTGACAGGGCGCTCGCGGACGTTATCATGGCGGTGCCGAGGTCCCGAGGGACCTCGGCGAACGGAGTCCCGATGTCCCCTGCCTCCTTCGACGCCGCGGCGATCGCCGCCAGTTGGGGCCGCGCCCTCCGCCTGGAGGGCGATTTGCCCCTGAAGCCGGGCTTTCACCTGAGGCGCCGCCGCGCCGCCATCGAGCACCTCTACGACCTCCTCATCCTCGACTCGGGTGCAGTCGTCGCCGCCCTTAATCCCGCCGTCCACGCCGCCTTCGAGTCCTCCCTCGCGGGCGCCGAGCCGAGCCTGGAGGCCTTCGCTGCTTGGCGCGCGTCCTTCATCTCGGACCGCCGCCAGACGGATACCATCTTGTATGCCGACCGCCCGCGCTTCAGGGCGGTTGCCCCTCTCCCTGGTACGGAGCTCCGCATCCTTGACGAGGCCGACGAAGCCCTCTTCGACTCGTTCGCCGCCCTCGTTCCCGAAGAGGAGTACGAGGCCTCGAGCTTCGACCCCTCGGCCGAACTTGTCGCGGGACTCTTCTCGGCGGGCCGCCTCGTCGCGGTCGCCAGCGCGGCTCCCGCCTCCGAGGCCGAGGCCCGCGATGACGGCGGTGGTGAAGAGCGCGGCGAGGGCGGTGAGGGCAGCCCGGCCATCGGCCGCGACGCCGCCGATCCCCGCTGGCTGCTCGCCCACCTGACCTTGGCGGAGGCGAAGTCCTCAGGCTTCGCCCCGACGCTCCTCTCCTTCCTCGCGGATCGCGCGCTCGCCCAAGGCGGTTTTCCGGAGCTTCGCCTCGCCTCCTCCGGGTCTCAGGCCTCCTTCACCCTGCTCGAGGCCGAGCGCCTGGGCTTCTTTGTTTGGGCGCGCCGGGAATATCCGGAAGGGGAGGAATGATGCGAGCCTTGGACATCGACCGCGGACTCGTCCTGTTTCAGTTCGAGCCCGAGCCGGGCGGCTTCGAGGGGCTCAACGCGCTCGCCGTCATCGAAGGACGGGAGGTCATTCTCGTGGACGCCGGCTACGAGGCCAACGCCGAGGAGATCGCCGCTTGGCTCGCCGAACGGAGCCTCGAGGTCAGGACCGTGATCGCGACTCATTTCCATCCCGACCACGTGCTCGGTTCGCGCCGCTTCCCCGAGGCCACCTTGGTCGGTTCCGCCGCCTATCGAATCACGACGGAGGCTTGGTTCGAAGTCGCCGCCCTCGACAGCCTGACGCCCGACATCGCCATCGCCGATCGCCTGACGCTGCGCCTCGGCTCCCGCGTGCTCGAGATCGAGAGCCAGAGCGGCCACACCGAGGACTCCCTGGCGGTCCTCATCGACGGGACCTGGATGCACGTCGGCGACACCCTTCTCCTGTCGAACGACGGCCGGCCCATCCTGCCTTCCGTGCAGGCCAAGCCGATCGGCAAGCACCTCGCCGCCCTGCGCGGCCTCCTCGCGCGGAGCGGCTTGCGCTTCATTCCCGGACACGGCGGCATCCTCGCTGAACGCGCGGAACGGGAGCGCGACCTTCGCGACCGCATCGCCTATCTCGAGGCCGTCGAGTCGGCGAAGGGAGACATTTCCCTCGCCGAAGCCTCCCGCGGCCTCTCGCGGCCCTTCCTCGGCGAAGCCTGGCATGAGGAGAATTGCCGCTCGGCTCGGTCCTAGGCTGCTTCCCGGCATCGGCGAAAGGAAAAAAAATGCATAAAATCAAGGCTGTCGTTCTTCTGGCCTCCTTGGCTCTGGTCCTCTCCTGCTCGCGCCCGCCCGCTCCGGTTGGCGGCGAGGGAACATCGCCCGGCGCCACGCCGGCAAGCGCCACGAGTGCCGCTCCTGCGGCGGTTTCCGCGGCGGCCTCCACGCCCCCGGCCTCGGCGGCGGCCCCGGTCCCCGCGGCCTCCGCTCCCTCCGCGCCCCGCGTCGAGCCGCCGCCCTTCGCGGCGCCCGCCGCCCGCGCCGCCTTCGAGGCCGAGCTGCTCGCCGGCGCGGCCATCCCGGACGAGTCCGCGGCCGCCAAGGTGGAGCTCTGGGCCGCCGCGCTCGCTTCCTCGGGCGGCCTCGGCGACGCCATCCTGCGCCTCGAGGCCGCGGCCTCAGCCCCGAGCGCGCCGCCCGGCGTCCACTTCGCCCTGGCCGCCCTCTATGGCCGCAAGGGCCTCCAAACCAAGCAATACGAGGCACTCGTCAAGGCGGAGACGGTGGCCGCCGCCCGGCCCGGCATCGCCTTCAACCTCGCGGTGGTCTACGGGCGGAAGGAAACCCTGAAGGCGGGCGGCAAGCTGGAAGACTTCCTCCCCGGCGCCGTGGAGGCCGTGAGCGAGCCCCAGGGCGCGACGGTCTCGATCGACGGCCAGGTACAGGGCGCGAGTCCCCTCCTTGTCGAAGGGCTCAAGGCCGGAAAGCACACCGTCCGTTTCG
Organism: Spirochaetales bacterium; assembly: GCA_036732745.1. Taxonomy (GTDB): domain Bacteria; phylum Spirochaetota; class Spirochaetia; order Treponematales; family Rectinemataceae; genus JAEUJG01. The sequence goes on from DAINBW010000282.1 coordinate 4,217, forward strand.
AGCTCGCCGGCCACGAAAGCGCCGAGCTCGCCGTCGAGGTCAAGGCCGGCGCCAAGACCGGCGCCAGCGCGACCCTCGCCGCGCTCCGCGTCCTTCCGGCCTCCCTCCTCGTCGAAACCGTTCCTCCGGGCGCGGCCGTCTCCCTGGACGGCGGCGAGGCGCGGACCGCGCCCGCCCTCTTCGAGGAGCTCGGCGCGGGCAGCCACCGCCTCGTGATAGCCGAATTCCAAGCGGACGACGGTCTCCATTATCTCGGCGAGGAGGAGTTCCGCGTCGACGCCAAGAGCGGCGAGCGCCTGACCCTCCGGCGCGAGCTGGTGCCCGCCCCGTCGCGGCTCAAGGTCGTCTTCTGCCCGATCGGCTCGACCCTCACGATCAACGGCGTCGCGGCGGCGGACAAGACGCCGACGGGATCCCCCTTCTTCGA
>DAINBW010000283.1:0-4637 GCA_036732745.1 Spirochaetales bacterium
GCCGGCCCGGAGGAGGAGCGCCGCCACGCCGCCGCCCTCGCGATGGCCCGGGAAAACGCCCGCGAGGAACTCGCCAAGCGCCGCCGCGAACTCGGCGACCTGGCCGGGATCGAGGAGCTCCGCCGCGCCCTCGGCCTCCAGAGCCTGCCCGAACGCATCGAGGGCTTCGACATCGCCCATCTCCACGGCAAGCACACGGTGGCCTCCCTCGTCTCCTTCAAGAACGGCATCCCCGACAAAAAGAACTACCGCTACTTCAAGATCAAGAGCCTCGAGGGGGAGGTGGACGACTTCGCCTCGATCCGCGAGGCGGTCGCGCGGCGCTACACCCGGCTCGTCAACGAAGGTGCCGACCTGCCCGACCTCATCCTCGTCGACGGCGGCGCGGGGCAGGTCTCCGCCGCGCGCGAGATCCTCGAGGCCCTCGGCGTCGACTCCGAGCTCGCCGGCCTCGCCAAGCAGAACGAGGAGATCTACCGGCCGGGGGCCGAGGCGCCCCTCGTCCTCCCCAAGGACTCGCCGGCCCTTCGCGTCCTCGTCGCGGTGCGCGACGAGACCCACCGCTTCGCGACGGGACTGAACCAGCGCCTCCGCGCCTCGGAGCTCAAGTTCGGCGTGCTCGAGGGGATCGACGGCGTGGGCAAGACCCGGGCCGCGCGCCTCATGCGCGTTTTCGGCTCCCTCGGCGCCATCGCCGGCGCCGACGTGGAGGCCGTCGCCAAGGCAAGCGGCCTCGGCAAGGCGGAGGCCGCCCGGGTCCTGGAGGCGGTGCGCGCGGCGCTCCGCGAAAAGGGCGAGGAACTCGGCGGAGAGCTCGGCGGGGAGTTCGGCGGAGCGCCGGGCGCTTCCCCGGGGCGGGCGCGGGCCCCGGCCAAGGCCGCCGAACGGGCGCCGGACTACGGCGGCGCGGAGCGGCCCAAGGCCGACGACGGGGAGGAAGCATGAGCGGCTACGAACTGGTCTACCTCGACGCGGACGACACCCTCTTCGACTACAAGCGGGCGGAGCGCTTCGCCCTCGAAGAGACGGCGCGGGACTTCGGCCTCGGCTTCGACGAAGGCCTCCTCGCGGACTACGCGGCGATCAACGGCGCCATCTGGAAGGAATACGAGGAGAAGCGCATAACGCAGGAGGCCCTGCGCTCCGAGCGCTTCCGGCGGCTCTTCGCCCGGAGGGGCTTCGCCGCCGACCCGCGATCCTTCGGGGAGGCCTACCTCGGCTGGCTCGGCCGTGCCTCCTTCCTCCTCGAGGGCGCCGAGGAGACCTGCGCCTACCTCCACGCAAAATACCGCGTGGCGATCCTGACGAACGGCGTCGCCGAGGTCCAGAAAAGCCGCCTCGCGGCCTCGCCGATCGCCGGCCTCGTCCACCACCTCATCGTCTCCGAGGAGGCCGGCTTCAGCAAGCCCGACCCGGGCATCTTCGCCTACGCGGAGGCCGCCACCGGCTTCCGCGACAAGAGCCGCGTCGTCATCGTCGGCGATTCCCTTTCGTCGGACATCCAGGGCGGCCGGAACTACGGCATCGACACATGCTGGCTGAACCGCGGCCTCGCGGCGCCGCCGGCCGCCCCCGCCCCGACCTACACCATCGGCGACATCCGGGAACTGACGCGGATCCTCTGAAGACCCCGGCTTCGCCTCAGGGAACGAGGGCGAGCTTCTTGCCCGGCTCGAGGACGAAGGCTCCCGCCCCCGCGGCCTTGGCCCGCGCGGCGAGGTCGGCCGCGTTCTTCGCGTCGTAGAGGCCGTCCGCCCCGGAGTGGATCGGCAGCACGCGCTTGGCCTTCATCGCGGCCGCGCAGCGCGCCGCCTCCTCGGGCCCCATGTTGTAGAAGCCGTCGCAGGGCAGGAAGGCCCAGCCGATGCCGAAGGCCGCGAACTCCGCCATCTCGGGGAGCCAGGAAGTGTCTCCCGCGTGGTAGAGGACGATCCCGTCAAAGGAGACAAGATAGCCGAAACCGCTCCCGCGCCGGTGGTTCCTGTTGGCGGCCGGCAGGGCGCGGACCGTCACCGGCCCGTAGCTCCGCGTCTCGCCTTCCTTGATCGCGGCCAGGCCCGGCCCGGCCGCGGCGCCCGCCGGCGCTACGACGACGGCGCCGGCCTTGCGGGACACGAGGCCCACCTGGTTGTGGTCGCCGTGGCCGTGCGTGACGAGGACGAGGTCCGCGGCTTCGGCGTAGTCGCCCTCGGCGTAGGGGTCGATGTAGACCACGAAACCGGAGGCGGTCCGGAGCTTCACGCTCGAGCGGCCGAAATACGAGAGTTCCGCCCCGGGCTTGCCCGCCGGGCCCGGCTGGGCGCCCGCGGGTCCGGCCGCGAGGGCGACCGCGGCCAGACATACGACCATGCTCTTCGCTCCCATGCGCTTTCCTTTCCGCCCGCAGTCCCGGGCTCGGCGCCTTCAGGTCTTGAAGGACTTGATGAAGTGGGCCATCGTCTCGTCGAGCTCCGCCGTCCTGGCGGCGAGCCCGTCGGCCTCGCCCACGGCGCGGCCGAGCTCGGAGTTCCGCTCCCGCATCGCCTCGGCGAAGCGGCGCGCGTCGGCCGAGGCGGTCGCCGCCTCCCCGAGCCGCAGGGCCATGGAGGCGGCTATCCCGTCCAGGGAACGCGCCGTGTCGGCCACGCCCGAGCCCAGGGTCTCAGTCTCGCCGAGGAGCCCGAGGATCTCGCGGCTCCGCGCCTCCTCCTCGCCCATCGCGCGGGCCATCGCCGCGGCGACCGCCTCCACGGCCTCGGAGGCCGCGCTGATCTCGCCGAAGGCCCCGCCCGCGCGCTCCGCGGCGGAGAGGGCCGCGCGGATGAGGCCGAGGATCTCGGCGAGGCTCTCCTTGTTGCGCCGCGTGTGCTCGGCGGTCGATTCCGCCAGGGCGCGGATCTCCTCCGCGACGACGCTGAAGCCGCGGCCCGCCTCGCCCGCGTGGGCGGCCTCGATGGCCGCGTTCATCGCGAGGAGGTTCGTCTTGGCGGCGACCGCCGCGATCAGGCGGTTGATCTCCGAAAGGTCCGCGCCGCGCTTGGCGACGGCGCTCGCCGCCTCGGCCGCGGCGCGCACCGCGGACTCGCCCGCGCGGACGCTCGTGGCGAGGTCGGCGGATTTCCGGCGGGCGCTCTCCGCCTCCACGGACAGCCCGCCCACGGAGCGCATCACCGACTCGACGCCCGAGCTGGAGGCGGAGATCCTCTCGGACTGGTCCCGCGCCTTGGTCGAAAGGTCTGAGGCGAGGATGGTGAGGGTCTGGGCCTCGCCCAGGACCGCGCGCAGGGCCTCGTCCTCGCGCTCGATCGTCTCGATGGCGCGCCCGACGCTCGAGCCGATGTCGGCCGCGGCCGTCGAGGAGGCGCCGATCCCCTCGATGAGGCGGCCCTGCACGGAGGACAGCTCGCCGTGGAGCCGCTCGAGGCCGCGCAACCCCTCGGCCAGGCCGTCGCAGAAGGAATTGACCATGCCGGCGATGGTCGCGATCTCGTCGACGGAGCCGATGTGCACGCGGGCGCGGAGGTCCCGCTCGCCGGAGGACAGCCCCTCGAGCTGCTTGTGCACCGAGCGGAACAGGAGGCCCGTGTTCATGTTCCAGATCAGCATGAGCACGATGACGACGGCGAAGAAAAGCCCGGCCGGCAGGAAGACCCCCGCGGCGAAATAGCCGAGCGTGGCCTCCGGCGGCGCCGCCTCGAAAAGGAGGATGGACCGGGAAAAGGCGAAGAGCAGGGACATGAGCGCCATGAAAAGGGGAATTATGAAGTTTTTCCGCCGCTGGCGGGGTTCGCGGAGGGTGGCGGGATAGCTCGTCACGCCCTGCGAGAGAAAGGTCTCGAGCACCAGCTTGTCGGCGAGCACGAAGGCGAAGGAGGCCGCCAGCATGCCGAGGGAAAAAATGAAAAGGAGGAGGGTGACGCGGATCTCGGCCTGGACGCCGATCGCCCGGCTCGCGGGGCCCAGGCCGAACATGAAGACGGCGCCGAGGAGGAAGAGCCGGATGAGGGCGTTCAAGGGGACGGCGCCGAGCGTCGCGAGGGCCCGGGAATAGGCGCCCTCGTCGGCGGCGAGCCCGGCCAGGACGACGTCGAAGCGCCGGCCGAGCGAGGCGGTCAGCGCGAAGACGAGGACGAAATACGCCGCCCCCGCGGCGCCGAGCACGGCGAGGGCCGGCCGCGCCGGGGTGTCGGGCGCCCGGGCGAGGAAGAGGACGGCTCCGGCCGCCAGCGCGAAGGCCGCGCCGGCGGCGGCGACGATGACATGGAAGATCCGGGACTTTTTCTTCATGCGGCCTCCGCGGTCCGCGCTTGGGCGCGCGGCTGGCGTTCACCCGTTCATGATAGGCGGCGCGCCGCGGACCTGTCAAATCGCGGGGCCTCCCGGCGGTGGCGGCGGCAATCCCGGGCGGCGGCCCTCCAGGAGCCGCCGGCGAACGCGCCAGTCGGGACAGAGCCGGCCGAGGAGCCCGTAGAAGGCCTCGTCGTGCCGGCGTTCCCGCAAATGGGCCAGCTCGTGAAATACCACGAATTCCGCGGCCTCGGGGGGATACTCGGCGAGGGAGGCGGCCAGGTTCACGACGCGCCGGTCCGGATTGCAGCTGCCCCAGCGCGAGCGCATCGACCGCACCCGGAGCTACGGCGGGCCGGCGCGGAGCTCCC
>DAINBW010000284.1:0-4610 GCA_036732745.1 Spirochaetales bacterium
GCCGAGCTTGATGTCCGTGCCGCGGCCGGCCATGTTGGTGGCGATCGTGACGGAACCCTTGGCGCCGGCCTCCGCGATGATCAGGGCCTCGCGGGCGTGGTTCTTCGCGTTGAGGACCTCGTGGCGCACGCCCTTGCGCGCCAGGAGGGCGGAGAGGTGCTCGGACTTCTCGATGGAGACGGTGCCCACCAGGACGGGCTGGCCCTTCTTGTGGGCCTCCGCGATCTCGTCGCAGATGGCCTGGAACTTCTCGGGCTCGTTCAGGAAGACGAGATCGTCCTCGTCCGCGCGGGCCAGGGGGCGGTTCGTCGCGATGACGTCCACGTCGAGGGCGTAGATCTTCTGGAACTCGGGCGCCTCGGTGTCCGCGGTGCCCGTCATGCCGGAGATCTTCTTGTACATGCGGAAGTAATTCTGGAAGGTGATCGTCGCCAGGGTCCGGTTGCGGCGCGCGATCTTGATCCGCTCCTTGGCCTCGATGGCCTCGTGGAGGCCGTCGGAATAGCGGCGCCCGTGGAGGATGCGGCCGGTGAACTCGTCGACGATCTGGACGAGGCCGTCCTGCACGACGTAGTCGACGTCCTTCTGGAAGAGGATGTGGGCGCGGGCGGCCTGGGTGAAGTAGTGGACGAACTCGAAGTTGCCCTCGTCGAAGAGGGAGCCCTTGATGAGGCCGCGCTTCTGGAGGAGGCCCTCCATCTTCGCCATGCCGTCGGAGGTGAAGGAGACGCGCTTCGACTTCTCGTCGATCTTGTAGTCGCCCTCCATCGCCTCGCCCTCTTCCTCCTTCGGATACTCGCCGGTCGCGGGATCCTTCTTGACCTCGACGAGCTGGACGGCGAGCTTGTTGATCTCGTTGACCTTGAAGGTGTCGTCGTCCGCGGGGCCGGAGATGATGAGGGGCGTGCGCGCCTCGTCGATGAGGATGGAGTCGATCTCGTCGACGACGCAGTAGTTGTGCGCGCGCTGGACCCGCCCCTCGGGCGTCCAGGTCATGTTGTCGCGCAGGTAGTCGAAGCCGAACTCGTTGTTGGTGCCATAGGTGATGTCCGCGTGGTAGGCGGCGCGCCGCGCGTCGTTGTCCATCCGGGAGAGGATGCAGCCGACGGAGACGCCCAGGAAGCGGTAGACCTGGCCCATCCACTGCGAGTCGCGCTCGGCCAGGTAGTCGTTGACGGTGACGACGTGGACGCCCTCGCCGGAGAGGGAGTTGAGGTAGGCCGCGCCGACGGAGCAGAGGGTCTTGCCCTCGCCCGTCTTCATTTCGACGATCTTGCCCTGGTGGAGCACGATGCCGCCCATGATCTGCGTGTCGAAGGGGCGCTCGCCTAGGACGCGGCGGGCGGCCTCGCGGAAGAGGGCGAAGGCCTCCGGAAGGAGCGCGTCGAGGCTCTCGCCGGCCTTGCTCCGGGCGCGCAGCTTGGCGGTTTCCGCGGGAAAGGACTCGGAGGAAAGGCCGAGGGCCCAGGATTCCTTGGCGTTGACCGCGTGGAGGAGGGGCAGGAGGCCCTTTATGTCGCGCTCTTTCTTCGTGCCGAAAAGCGCGGCGAGGATGTTCGTACTCATGTCCGGTAATGTACCTTCTTCCATTTCGCGGGGTCAAGCTCCATCGCCTCTTCCGCCCCGAGGTTGACATCGAGGGGCTCCGGCGCTACTACTTTGAGCGACATGAGCCACCAGAATCGCGATTTTCGCGGCCTCCGCCGCGCCTTTTTCCCCGTCGCCCTCGCGGCGGCCCTCCTGGCGCCCCTCGCCCTGTCCTCCTGCGGCGACCCCAAGGGCAGCGTCGCCGTCGGCCGGGAACAGCTCTTCACCCTCGGCTACGGCCCCGCCGAGGACCAAATCGACCTTTTCCAGCTGGAAAACGCCGCCGGACCCCTGAAGACGCGGCTCGCGATGCGGGAAGGCATCTTCTACGTCTCCAACGGCAACGGCGCCAAGGTCGTGCGCTATTCCTCCTTCGGCGACGTCCTCTCCATGCTCTACGACCCCGAGCGCAACCCCGAACCCCTCCTCCTCAAGCCCTCCAAGGGCGAGGAGGGACCGGGCCGGCGCGCCTACCCCTATCCCTTCCTGGCCGTCGGCGAGGTCGCGGTGGACTCGCGGCAGACGGTTTACGTCGAGGATCGCCTGCCCCCCGAGCGGCGCGTCTTCGACAAGGACTCGGGCAGCATGCTCGACTACGTCGCGCTGCGCTTCGACAAGGAAGGGCGCTTCCTCGACTACCTCGGCCAGGAAGGCGTCGGCGGCACGCCCTTTCCCTTCATCGCCGGCATCTACGTCACCCCGGCGGACGATTGCGTCGTCGTCTCCATGACCCAGGCCTCCTGGCTCGTCCATTGGTTCGACGCCCGGGGCTTCGTGCGTTATTCGCTCAAGATCAGGCGCGATTCCCTGCCCCAGCCCTCCCGGGACTCGGGGCTCATCGCCTCCCTCGACCGCGTCCTGCCGGACTCGGACGGCAAGAGCCTCCTCCTCAAGGTCGACTACTACCGCGAGGCCGTCGATCCCCAGACCAAGTCGAGGTCCGGCATCGAGTACGCCGGCTCCTGGGCCTTCCGGATGGATCCCTCCAACGCGGCCGTCACCGACCGCTGGGAGATTCCCTACGAGGAAAAGGTCGTCAAGCAGGCCAACGACGGCGGCACGACCCGCCATGTCCGCATTCCCGAGCTCCTCGGCGTTTCCGGCGATCGCCTCTTCCTGACCACGGCCGACGACGAGGGCAAGAGCTATCTATCGATCTTCGACCTAAGCTCGCGGAACATTTCCCGCTACAGCATAGACATCGCGCCGGACGAACTTTTTTACTCGACCCTCTGCCTGAGCTCCGACGGCATCGTCTGCGCCCTCCTCGGCACGAAGTACGAGGCGCGGGTAGTCTGGTGGCGCTTTGACAAGCTCCTCGGCGCCAGCCCCAAGGCCAAGCTGAAATGAGGAACCTCGTCGCCGCGGCGGAAGCCGCGCGACTTGACGCCGCGACCCAGGCGGACTGCGCCCTCCCGCCCCTCCTCCTCATGGAAAACGCCGCCGTCCGCCTCTGGGCCGCCCTGGCCACGCGGCCGGAGCTCGCGCCGGGCGCCGGCGCGGCGCTTGCCGGCGCGGGGCGGGCAGGGGAGCCCCTCCTCGTCGCCCTGGCCGGCGGCGGCAACAACGGCGGCGACGCCCTCGCCGTCCTCCGCCAGGCCCGCTTCGCCGGGCGGCGGAACCTCGCGGCCGTACTCGTCGCCGACAAGCCCGGCGAACTCGCCGCCCTCCAGCTTGCCTCCCTGCGCGCCATGGGCCTGCGCCTCGTTTCCTGGGTGGAGGCGCGCGAGGAGGCGGAAGCCCTCGTCGCCGGCGCCGACCTCCTTCTCGACGGGCTGGCGGGGACCGGACTTCGCGGCCCCTTGCGGGGCGCGGCCGCCGAGCTCGCCGCCTTCGCCGCGGCCTCCGGGCGCCCCGTCGCCGCCCTGGACCTGCCCTCCGGCTCCGGCGACGGCATGGAGGCCGGGCGCCCGGTCCTGCCGGCGCGGCTGACCCTGTCCATCGAGCCGCGGAAACTCGCCCTCTATGTCCCCGCCTTCCGCGAGGCCGCCGGCGACATCCTGCCGATCGAGGGCGTGTTTCCCGCCGACGCCGTCCTCCATCCCGCCGCGACCCTCCTTGAGGACGGCGACCTTCGCCACCTCGCCCCGCGCCCGGCCCCGGCCGCCCACAAGGGCGAACGGGGGCGCCTCGCGGTCTTCGCCGGTGAAGCCGGCGCCCTGGGCGCCGCCGCCTTCGCGGTCCGCGCGGCCCAGGCCGCCTCGGCCGGCCTTGTCGGGCTCCACGCCCGGCCCGGTCTCTTCGACCGCCTCTCCGGCGATCCGCGCGCCCTTGGCGGCGCCGTCGTCCGGGAGGAGGCCGCCGTCGCCGAGGGCCTTGAGTCCTGGGACGCGCTGCTGGCCGGCCCCGGTTGGGGCTTCCGCGCCGCCGCCGCGCCGGGAAGCGCCGCCACAATCTGGAGCGCCGCCGCGCCGGGAAGCGCCGCCGCGCCGGAAAGCGCCGCCGCGCGGGACAGCGCCGACCCGGAGCGCCAGACCCTCCTGCGCCGCCTCCTCGCCGCGGGCCTGCCCGCCGTCCTCGACGCCGGGGCCCTGCGGCTCCTGCCCGCCCTCGTCGCCGAAGGTTGCGCGGCCACGGCGCCCCTCGTGTTGACTCCCCACCCCGGCGAATTCGAGGCCCTGTCCGGAAGGCCCGCCGCCGAGGTCCTGGCCGACCCGGCGCCGGCCCTCCTCGAGGTCGCCCGGCGCTTCGGCGCCATCGTCGTCCTCAAGGCCGCCGTCACCTGGATCGCGGCGCCCGACGGCCGGCTTTCCGTCCGCGACGGCCTCGATCCGAGTCTCGCCTGCGCGGGCTCGGGCGACGTCCTGGCCGGAACGATCGCCGGCATCCTCGCCGCTGAGGCCGCGCGCGCGTCCCGGCGCCAAGCCCCCCGGGGCAACCGCGCCGTGCCCCGCGCGCCGGATCCGGCGCCGACCGCCGCGGCCGGGCTTGAAACGGCCTTCCGGGCCGCGGAGGCTGCCGTGCTGGCGCACTCCCTGGCCGGTAGGCGCGCCCGCGCGCGCCGCGGCTGGTACGAGGCGGGC
>DAINBW010000285.1:0-4605 GCA_036732745.1 Spirochaetales bacterium
TGGCCGGACATGCTCTGGTTCTGGATCATCGCCTACGACCTCTGGAACTTCGCCTACGTCTACAACTGCGTCTCCGACCACGCCTTCTACGCCGGGGCCGCCCTCCTCGTCTCCGCGACGATCCCGGCCTTCTTCATCAAGAAGGGCGCCTGGCTCCAGCACCGCGCCCAGACCCTCGCGATCTGGATGATGTTCGTGATGTGCTTCCCGACCTTCGTGGACACGTCCCGCTTCGCCGTTAAGTCCTCCCACAGCCCCGCGGCGCTCTGGGTCGTGAGCTCCCTCGCCCTCGCGTCGAACGTCGCGGTCTTCGTCTACCAGCTCTACAAGGTGCTCACGATGAAGAAGAATCCGCTCAAGGAAGAGCTCCACACCGACCTGGCCGCCTACCAGGCCGTCGCCGCGCACAAGTAAGCGTCCGAAGCGGCCGAGGAAAAAGAGACCGTCCGGAAGGCCTTCCGGACGGTCCTTTTTTTTCTCGCCCCCCCGGCGCGCCGTGATCTATCGCGTCGCGATGTGGAGGAAGTAGTCGTGCAGACGATCGTCGGCCGCGAGCTCCGGATGGAAGCTCGCCGCCAAAACCCGTCCCGCGCGGAGTAGGACCGCCTCGCCGCCCCCGCTGTCGGTCGGGCCCGCGGTTGCCTTCCTCCGCCTCGCAAGGATCTCCGTCCCGGCGAGGGGCTCCAGCCGGGGCGCCCTGATGAAGATGCCGCGAAAGGAGCCGACGGGCGTCGCCAACTCTTCCTCGAAGCTCGACTGGTGGCGGCCGTAGGCGTTGCGCCGCGCGGCGGCGGGCAGGATGCGCAAGGCTCCCGGGCGCCCGTCCACTTCCTCGCAGAGAAGGATGGCCCCGGCGCAGAGACCCCAGACGGCGAGCCCTCCGGCGACGGCCGCGCGGATCGGCTCCACGAGACCGTAATCGGCGAGGAAGCGCGCCATTACCGTGCTTTCCCCGCCGGGGAGCACGAGGGCGCCCAGGCCGGCCAGCTCCGCCGGCCGCCTGACCTCGCGCGTCTCCGCGCCGAGTCGGTGGAAGGCGCGCTCGTGTTCCTGCACCGCGCCCTGGAGCGCGAGGATGCCGACCCGCACGCTCCTAGACCCCGCGCTTGGCCATCGCGGTCGCTAGGCCGGCCATCTCGAGGCCGCGCATGGCTTCGCCGAGGCCGGAGGAGAGCTCGACGAGGCGGGCGGGATCCTTCCAGTTGATGACGGCCTCAACCACGGCGCGGGCGGTCTTGGCGGGATTCGCGGACTTGAAGATCCCCGAGCCGACGAAGACGCCCTCGGCGCCGAGCATCATCATGAGGGCCGCGTCGGCCGGCGTGGCGATGCCGCCCGCGACGAAGGTGACCACGGGGAGGCGCCCGAGCTCGCGTACCCTTGAAAGCAGCTCGAGGGGTATGCGGAGCTCGATGGCCCGGCGGGCGAGGGCTGCCTCGTCGAGGCCCTTGAGTTCGAGGATCTCGCGCTTGACGGTCTTAAGATGGCGCACCGCCTCCACCACGTTGCCGGTGCCCGCCTCGCCCTTGGTTCGGATCATCGAGGCGCCCTCGCTTGCGCGGCGCAGGGCCTCGCCGAGGTCGCGCGCGCCGCAGACGAAGGGCACGGAGAATTGGCGCTTGTCGACGTGAGCTTCCTCGTCGGCTGGAGTGAGCACCTCGCTCTCGTCGATGAAGTCGACGCCGAGGGCCTCGAGGATCCGCGCCTCGGCGAGGTGGCCGATGCGGGACTTCGCCATCACGGGGATGGAGACCGCTTCCATGATGCCGCGGATCATCAATGGATCGCTCATGCGCGCGACGCCGCCTTGGGCGCGGATGTCGGCGGGGACCCGCTCGAGGGCCATGACGGCGCAAGCTCCCGCGTCCTCGGCGATCTTGGCCTGTTCGGGCGTCGTCACGTCCATTATGACCCCGTTTTTGAACATCTCGGCGAAGCCTTCGTTGAGTTTTTCCCGCATCTGTTTCCTCCCGACACGTGTCGTGCTATGCTCGAAGAACCGGAACCGCTAGGTGGACCGGATGAACATCAAATGTACTAGTACACTTATACATGTGTACTAGTTGTGTCAAGGGGTCTCTCCGCATGCATCTCTATGAGCGTATCGTCGAGGATTTGACCCGATCGATAGAGGAGGGCGAGATCCGCCCCGGCGAGCGCCTGCCCTCGATCCGGGAGGTCGCCGAAAGCTATGGTTGCAACAAGCTCACGGCCCAGCGCGCCTTCGATCTCCTCGCCGCGGGCGGCTTCGTCGAGAATCGGCCGGGCTCCGGAAGTTACGTGCGCTTTCCCGCCCCGCCGGAGGAGCGCGCCGGCGACTTCTCCGCCGCGCGGCTCTCCGAGGATTTCTTCCCCTACGAGGAGGCAGGACGCCTCTTCGGCGAGGTGCTCGCCGTCGAGCGGGGGCGGGTCTTCTCCGCCTCGGGGCCGCGCGGCGAGCCCCGCCTCATCGAGGCCCTGGCGCGGCGCTTCGCCCTGCCTCCCGAGTCGCTGTTCCTGATCTCCGGCGGCCAGCAGGGCCTCGACCTCTGCCGGCGGCTCTTCTCCGGGGCCGAGGGGCCCGGGGGCGGGCCGGCGGGCCGCCGCGGCGGCATCGGCAAGGGCGCGCCCGACGTCCTCGTCGAGGAACCGACCTATCCCGGCGCCCTCTCGCTCTTCCGGCCCCGCGCCTCCCTGCCCTTCGGCGCGGAGGGCCCCGATCCCGAGGCCTTCGAGCGCCACTGGGCCGAGCGGCGCGGCGCGGGCGCGCCGGTCTATTACGCGGTGCCCGACCTCCACAACCCGACGGGCCTCCGCTATTCCCTGGAGCGCAAGCGCGCGATCGCGGAGGCGGCCCGGCGCCGCGAGGTCTTCATCGTCGAGGACGACTACGTCTCCGAGCTCGAGCCCTCGGGCCTGCCGCGCTTCGTCGATCTCGTCCCCGAGCGCACGGTCTGGATCAAGTCGCTCTCCAAGGCGGCCGCGCCGGGACTGCGCATCGGCCTCGTCGCGGCGCCGCCGGGACTCCGCGAGGAGCTCCTCCACCTCCGCGCCGAGACGGACACCGGGCCCGCGGCATGGCTCCAGTTCTTCGCGGAGCGCCTCCTCGCCTCCGGGCTCCTCGACCGGCACCAGGCCGCCTGCGCCGGCATCGCCACGCGCCGCCGCGCCGAGCTCCTCGCCCTCCTGGCGCGCTTTCCGGGGCTGTCCACGCCCGCCGGCTCCCGCGGCTACAATCTTTGGGTCGCCGCCCCCGCGGAGCCCAGGCTCGGCGCGGCGCCCTGGGCCGAAGGGGCCCGCTTCGGCCTCGGCGCCGAGTGCCGATCGCACTTCAGGCTTTCCTTCATGTCCGTGGGAGAGGCCGAGTGGCCGGCCGCCTTGGCTCGGCTCGAACGGGCCCTGGCCGCGGCTTTTCCCCGGAGCTGACGGCGCCCGCCAAGGCCGCGCCGCGCCGGGAGGCCGGCGCCTCGCCAAACCGGGTCTCGGCGCGCCGCGCCGGGGGCCGCCGCCGCGTCTCGCCGGGGCGCGCCTGTCCTGGCCGCGGCGCGCCGTCCCATCCCCGCGCGGGCGACTTGACCCTGAGGGGCCGCGCCGGTAGCCTCCTCCTACCATGCAAAGTCCCACGACGCTCGGTTCCCGGGAAAGCTCCTTCCTTCCCACCTTGTTCCGCATCGCGATACCCATCGCCCTCCAGAACTTCGTCTCCTCCAGCGTCAACATGCTCGACACGATCATGGTGGGGCAGCTCGGCGCCGCTCCCCTCGCCGCCGTGGGCCTCGGCAACCAGATCTTTTTTCTCCTCATGCTCTTCATCTTCGGCGTCTCCACGGGCGGCGGGGTCTTCACCGCGCAGTACTGGGGCAAGCGCGACATCGCGGGCGTGAGGAGGAGCTTCGGCGCCTCGCTCGCGGCGAGCCTCGGCGCCTCCCTCCTCTTCACGGCCGCCGCCCTGGCGGCGCCGCGCTTCCTCATCGGCCTCTACTCGCCGGACGCCGAGGTCGTGGCCCTCGGCGCCCGCTACCTCCGCGTCGTCGCCCTCTCCTACATACCCACCGCGGCGACCTTCGCGCTCGCCCTCTCGCTGCGCAGCGTGGAGCGCGTGAAGCTGCCGCTGGCGGCGACCGTCGTCTCCCTCCTCGCGAACGCCTTCCTGAACTGGGTGCTGATCTTCGGCAAGCTCGGCCTGCCCGCGATGGGCGTGGAGGGCGCGGCCTGGGCCACGGTGGCCTCCCGCGCCATCGAATTCGCGGTGGTCTACGGCGTGGCCTACTCGAGGCGTTACGCGCCCGCGGGCGCGCTCCGCGAGCTCGCCGACTGGGGTGGCGGCTGGGGCCTCCGCTTCGTCGCCGTGGTGCTGCCCGTCGTGGTCAACGAGGTCGCGTGGAGCCTCGGCATCACGACCTACAACGCGGTCTTCGCGCGGCTCGGCACCGGTCCCATAGCGTCGTACAACGTCATCAACACGGTGAACCAGCTCGCCATGGTGCTCTTCTTCGGCACCGCCAACGCGGCGGCGGTGATGATCGGCAACAAGAAACGCGAGGGGGACCGGAGCGCCGCCCTCGTCTACTCGCGGCGCTTCGCCCTCATGACGCCCGTCCTCGGCGTCGCGGTGGGCTCGCCGCT
>DAINBW010000286.1:0-4595 GCA_036732745.1 Spirochaetales bacterium
CAAGGACGAAAAGGACGAGGCGGTGCTCCTCATGATCGAGCGGTCGCTCAAGGAGATGCCGCTCCGCGGCCTTGTCCTCCTGGGTGGCGGCCAGTTGAGCTTCGGCCTCGTGGAGGCCCTCCTCGTCATGCTGAACGGGCGCTTCTTCAAGGGCTTCGGCGCCCTGCTTCGCGCGCTCCGGCGGCCCTAGTTCCCGCGCTCGTGCGGTCCCGGCCACGGCCCCGGGCCCGGCCCCGGGCGGGCCGCCCTAGACGATCCTGAATCCCGTCTCCGCGGCGCCGGCGCCGCGGGCAAGGAGCTCCGCGAAACGGGCGGCGCAGGCCTCGAGGTCGGCAGCCGGCTCGGACGCCGGCGCGTAGACGACGCCGACGACGTTCCGGGCCGACTCGAAGACCTTGGTCGCCATCGCGTCCTTGACCGGATTGCCGCAGGCCTCCCAGGCCCCGCCCGCCTCTCGGCGCACGAGGAGGAGATCCTCGAGCTCGATCGTCTGTCCCGAGGGGTTGAAGACGTAGGCCTCTCCCGGCGCCCCGCGCGACAGGCGGAGCCGCGGTCCCGTCGCCGCGAGGTCGAAGATCGAGGCCGGGTAGCCCCATTCGAGGCTGGCCGCGTTGTTCGCGTCGACGGGCGCGTTCACGAGGGGAAACTCCCCCGCGAGGGCCGCCGACAGGAGATATTCGCTCGAGGGCTTGGCGCGGCCGGCCGGCTTGTAGGAGCCGTGCCTGAGCATGTCGCGGACGGCGGCCTTGCGGCCTGCGGGAAGGAAGGCTTCTCCGGCCGCGGCGACGCGGGCGAGGAGTTCGGCGAGCCAGGCTTCGGGCTCAGGCGTCGGGGCGCAGGAGGGAAGGCCGAGGCCCCAAATCAGGGCGGCGCGGACCCGGCGAGGCTCGAGGACGGGATCGATTTCCAGGATGAGGTCGTTCATGGTTCCGGTATTGTAGGCCAGGTGGCGGGTCGGGTCGAGGGAGGCCGATGGGCCGGGTCGGCGCCGGCCCCAAATCCCCGGCAAGCCGGCCGGTTTTCGTTGACGCCGTTGTCCGCCAAGGTGGATATTGATGGTACGCCATGGAGGATGCCATGAAGAAAGTCTTGTTCTACGCGGCCTATTTCGCGACGCCCATCGCGCCCATCGTGATGTATCAAGCAAGTCTTGGTTGGCCCGGCGGCGCCTATTCGGCCTCCGTCGCCCTCGGGCTCGCGGCCTTCGTGTTCCTCGCGAACCAGTTCGCCCTGGCCTCGCGGCCGCGTTTCGCCGTGGAGGCCCTGGGGCTCAAGGGGCTCCTCAAGTTCCACGGGACGATGCCGGTAGTCGCCCTCGTCCTGGCGGCGGCGCACCGCGTCCTCAAGATCGGCGTTTCCCCGGCCCTCGGCGACGGTCTCCTCGGCCGGGGCCTCGGCTTCTCCGAGGACACCCTCCAGGCGAGCTTGGGCGGCACGGGCTTTTGGGTCTTCACGGGCCTCGTGGTCTTCACGGTGCTGCTCATGGCGAACACCTTCTGGATGAAGTTCGGCGCGCTCAAGAAGGCCAAGGAGTGGGTCTACGCGAAGACGGGGCTCGATTACAAGCGCGCGCGCCTCGTGCACAACGCGGCCCTCGTCGGCGGCCTCGTCATCCTCGTCCACGCCCTCCTCGCCTCGAGTTCGGCCTTTGGCGCGAATCCCTTCGGCGCCGCCTGGCTTGCCCTCTGGCTGCTCGGCTCCCTGGCCCTCTACGCGCGCTACAAGCTCAAGGGCGCCGCGGCCAAGTCCGAGGCCTAAGGCCGCGGCCGAGCAGCGTCCGGGCTCAGGTCCAGATCGGTTCGGGCGGCTCGCCCGGCTTCTCGTCGTCGTCCTTTTCTGTCTTGACGACGAGGAGCTTGTCGATGCGGTTGCCGTCCATGTCCACGACCTCGATCAGGCAGCCGTCCCAGCCGCACTTTTCCCCGGCCCGCGGGATCGAGCCCATGCGGTCGAGCACGAGGCCGGCGACGGTCTCGTATTCGCCGTCGAGGAAGCTTTCGCTGAGTTCTAGCTCCTCCACGAAGCGCCCGATCGGCAGGGCGCCGTCCACGAGCCAGCTCCCGTCCTCGCGCCGCACCACGCCGGGCTCCTCTTCGTCGCCCGTCTGCGGGAGGTCGCCCACGACCGACTCCATGATGTCGGACAAGGCGACGAGGCCCGAAACCCCGCCGTACTCGTCGAGGATGAGGGCGGTCTTCACCTCGCCCTCCTTGATCGCGGAGAAGGCCTTGAGCGCCGAGATCGACTCGGGGATCATCACCGCCTTGCGCAGGCAGGAGCGGGGATCGACGGCCTCGTCGAGAAGGGCGGCGGCGAGGTATTCCTTGACGGGAATCATGCCCACGACCCGGTCCAGGTCTCCTTCGACGGCGGGCAGGTAACCGTAGCGCGCGTTTTCAAGGACGCCGCGGCGCACGGCCTCCGTCCCGTCCTCGAGATCGACGAAGACGACCTCGGGCCGGGGGGTCATGAGGGAGGTGACGCGGCGGTCGCCGAGGGAGAGGACGCCTTCCACCATCTCGCGTTCCCGGTCGTCGAAGACGCCGGCCTCGGTGCCCTGGGCGATGAGGACCTTCACCTCCTCTTCGGTGACGGGCGGTTCTTGGTGCTTGTCGACGCCGAGGAGCCGCACCACGAGGTCCGTCACGGCGGAAAGCAGCCTGGCCACCGGCGAGAAGAGCACGGAGAAGAACCGCACCGGCCGGATGACGGCGGCCGCGACCGCCTCGGGCTTGGAGAGGGCCAGGTTCTTGGGCACGAGCTCGCCGAAGACCACCGCGACGAAGGTCGTCACGACGACGACGATGCCGATGGAGAGGGGCGCCGCGGCGCTCGCGAGGAAGGGGACGCCGTCGAAAAAGAGCTCGAGCTGGTAGGCTATCGTGGCGCCGCCGATCGCGCCCGTCAGCGTGCCGACGAGGGTGATCGCGACCTGGATCGTCGAGAGGAAGCGCGAGGGGTTTTCGGCCGTCTCGAGGGCGAGGCGGTAGTTCTTGCGCCCGCGCTCGGCCTCGTGGCGGAGCCTGGCCTTGCGGGAGGAGACGACGGCCATCTCCGAGAGCGAGAAGAAACCGTTGACGAGGATGAGGCCGAAAAGGAGGAGGAGTTCACCGCCCACGGCGGTCTCCGCTCGTCGCTGTCGGAATCGAAGGCGCGGTTCGCCGCGCCGGCGCTGGAGCCCGGCGCGGCCGTCGATGGTCGCTGGGCGGGGGCTGGGAATCGGAGTCGGAAGAGGTGGAGGACAGGTCGTACATGATTATCAAGAAATAACACGTTTCCACCCTTTCCGTCAAATCCGCCGGATCTCGGTCGCGCCGGGCCGCGCCGGGCCGCGTCGGGCCGCGTCGGCCCCGGCGCGACGGCCGGCCTCAGGCCACCGGCTGTCGGAGGATCGTCCGCAGCTTGGCGGGATCGGCCTTGCGGGGATCGCCGAGGTAGATCTCCCGGTGCTTGCCGGCCAGCCCTCGGCCCGAGGCCTCGATGAAGGCGTGGAGGCGCGCGATGTCGGGCGCCTCCGTCGCGTAGGGCCCGACGTGGAGGAGTTGCGCGGCCTCGTGGGCGGGCCTCCGTTCGAAGCGGAGCTCGGCCAGGGAGGGCGAGGCGTCCTTCTTGGCGCGGGCGGCGCCGATCGCGGCCAGGGCCTCCGCCTCCGTGACCTCGGACGGCTGGACCACCAGGATGGTCCAGAGCCATTCGCCCTTGCGGTCCAGGGAGAAGCGGCTCATGTCGGCGCAGGACCAGTCGCCTTCGGGCGGCATCACCGTCCAGTCGAGGCCGCGCTCCCGTTTCAGGGAAAACTTGAGCGCGTAGGAGGCCGCGTAGAGGGCCTCCACGCAGTCCCGGAAGCGGCTTGAAAGGTTGGGATCGCCCGAGCCGTCGACGGCGAAACAGGCGAGCTCCGGAACCCGCACGAGGGCGGGTTCGGCCGCGGCGCTGTAGAGGGCCTTGTAGGCGCCCTTCTTGAGATCGATCTTGTCGGACATCGTGAGTACCTCCTGTCGATGCCCCAAGCCTAGCCCCGCCGGGCCCTCCGAAGCTTTCCCGATCCTGCCGAGCTCGTGACGATTCTTGCTGATCCGCCCGCGCCGCGGTTTATGTCCCGGTCCCGGTCCCGGACCCGGGTCCGGCGTCCGGAGCCAAGGCGGCTTCCAGCCGGTCGAGCGAAACGGCGAGACAACTCATCGTCCGCCTTTCGACGAAGCCTTCGCTCTTGTAGAGCTCGAGGGCGCGCCCGTTGAGGGCGTTTACCGAGAGGTAGGCCTTGGCGAAGCCCGCTGCCCGCGCTCGCCACAACGCCTCCCGCACCAGGGCCCGACCGAGGCCCCGACCGCGCCGTTCGGCGTCGACGGAGATGGCGCCGAGGAAGACCGCTCCCGGCTCCTCGTCCCGCTCGAGGAGGAGGGTGCCGCAGGCCTCGCCGCCGGGCGAGACGAGGAGGATAAGACCCCCGTCCAAGATCTCGGACCCCGCCAGGACTTCTTCCCAATCCGCGTTGCTGCTGGGCAGGGAGCCGAGCAGCGCCGCGAAATTCCGGTTCCGCACGGCCGTGAAGGCCTCGAGGGCGGCGGGGTCGCCGCGCCGCACCGAAGCGAAGG
>DAINBW010000287.1:0-4595 GCA_036732745.1 Spirochaetales bacterium
GGGCGGTCTCCGCGGCGAAGGCGGCGAGGATGGCTGCCTCCCAGCGGCTCGCCAGGACGCCTTCCGGCGTCCCGAGCCGCGGCCTGGAGCCTTCGAGCCCGCCCGGGACGGGCATGGCCAGGACGAGATACTCCTTGCGGACGCGGCCGCCCTCCTGTTCGGCGAGGAGGAAGTCGAGCGCCGCGCGGCTCCGCGCGAAGAGGACGAGGCCCGAGGTCTCGTAATCGAGGCGGTGGAGGAGCCCGCCCTCGCGCTCGTGCCTGCCGGCGGCGGCCGGCTCGCCCCGCAGGGCCGCGTCGGGGAAGCGCTCGAAGACCCAGGCCGCGAGGGACGGCCCCCCGTCGGTGAGGGGCGCGGAATGGCAACGGGGCGGCTTGTAAACGGCGACGAAGGAGTCGTCGGCGACGACGACGCGGGGGCTTCCCGGGTCGAGGGGGGCGTTGGGCATGGCTCAAGGTATACAATGAACGCGGCCGCCGCGAAAAGGCCGAAAGCCCGGCTCCGGCCCGGCCGATACTCATGGGGAGGACGGAGGTTCGATGAAGAAGGAACGCGCGGCGAAACACGGGGACCGGCGCCCGCCCCTCGCCGGCTGGCTCGCGGCCAGGCGGCGCGACCTCGGCGAGCTCGGGGCGGACGTCAAGCGCTCCAGCCTGCCGGGCCTTTTCCTGGCCTTCGCCCTGGCCGTCCTCGCCGCCGCCTTCCTGGTCTGGCTGGCGGAGCGCCGCCCCGGCGAGGGGATGTTCGGCCGCTTCTTCGACGGAATCTGGTGGGCCATCGTCACCATCGCCACCGTCGGCTACGGCGACAAGTACCCGGTCACGGACCTCGGCAGGGTTTTCGCCATCTGCCTCATCGTGGCCGGCATCGTGCTCACCTCCATCATCTCGGGAACGGTCGCCTCGATCTTCGTCGAGCGGAGGATCAGGGAGGGAAAAGGATTGCAGGACCTACGCGTGAAGAACCACCTCGTGCTCTGCGGCTGGAACCCCAACGCCGAAGCCGTGCTCCGCGGCCTCGAGGCCGCCGAGACCCCCGGCGCGCGGGCGGTCGCCCTCGTCAACTGGCTCGAGGCGGAGGCCTTCGACGCGCTCAAGGCGCGCTTTCCCCTCCTCGACCTGCGATTCGTCCGCGGCGAATTCACGCAGGACGCCGTCCTCAAGCGGGCCGCCGTCGCCTCGGCGAGGGCCTGCGTCTTCGTCCCGGACGCCTCCGGCGGCAACTCGACCGCCAACGCCGACGAACGCACCATCCTCGGCTGCCTGGCGGCGCGCTCGCTCGCGCCCGAGATGCCCCTGAGCGCCGAGATCCTCCGGCCCGAAAGCGAACAACACCTGCGCCGCGCCGCGGTCGACAACGTGGTGGTCAACGGCGAGCTTTCCGGCTATCTCCTTTCCGCGGGCTCGCTCCAGAAAGGCCTGCCCCGCGCCGCCCGGCGGCTCCTCAGCTCCGGCGAAGGCCCCCGACTCAGGGAGGCCGCCATACCCGGGGCCCTCGTCGGCAAGAGTTTCGCCGAGGCATCGGCCTGGTTCCTCGCGAACGACCGCGGCGTCCTCGTGGGCATCCTCTCCGAGGAGGAGGGCGTCTCGCTCCACGACCTCCTCTCCGACGACTCGAGCGCGATAGACGCCTTCATCAAGCGCAAGTTCATGGAGGCCGAGATCGACCTGGCCTCGGAGACCAAGGGAGCGAGCGAGGTGCGGCTCGCGCCCGGCCCCGGCTACCTCATCCGCGAGGGCGACGCCGCCTTCGTGGTCGGCTAGGAGGCGCCATGCGCGCGCGCGACAGGGAACAGTCCGCCCTCGCCGAAAAGGGACTCCTCGCCGGCTTCGGGCGGGAGGAGATAGAAGCCATCCTGGCCGCGGCCCGGCGCCTCGAGTGTCCGGCCGGCAAGACCATCATGCGCGAGGGCGACGCCGGCGAGACCATGTATCTCCTCGCCGACGGCGAGGTCGAGGTTTCCAAGAACCTCACCCTCAAGCTCGGCCTCCACGACTTCGCCCGCGCGGAGAAGTCGATGACGCGGATCTCCGCCGCCATCGCGCCCGTCTTTGGCGAGATGGCCCTCTTCGCCGCCGAGCCGCGGAGCGCCACGGTCACGGCGGCGACGAACTGCGTCCTCTACGAGATCGACCGCGCCGAGTTCTGGGCCCTTGGCGAACGGAACCCGCGCCTGGCCCTGGAACTCGTGCGGCGCATAGCCGCGATCCTCTCCTCCCGCGTGCGGAAGGGCAACGAGGAGATCCTCAAGCTCTCGACGGCGCTCAGCATCGCCCTCTCGAGATAGGGAAAGGCAACATGTCAGCCATGTATCGACGAACCGCCCTGGGCCTCCTCGCCGTCCTCCTCCTTCCGGCGCTCCTGTCCGCGCAGGCTCCCGGCTCGGGCGGCGCCGCGGCGCCGGCCCAGGCGGCGGGCGGCCAACCGGCCGCGGGCTCGGGCGGCGCCGCGATGCCGCGCGAGTTCCGCGGCGTCAGCCTCGGCATGACGCGGGAGGAGGTTTCCTCCGCGCTCAAGAGCGATCTCCTCTACGCCTACCGCGGCGAAGAGGACGTTTCCTTCCTTCCCTCGCCGAACCAGAGCCTCATCGAGACCGCCGGCCTCTCCTTCGTGCGCCGCGCCTTTTTCCAGTTCCACGAGGGCAAGCTCTGGGTCATGATCCTGAACCTCAATCCCGACAAGATCGACCACTACTCCGTCTACAGCTCGCTGACGGCCAAGTACGGCGCCCCGAACCTCCTCGATCCGCGGGAATCCCGCTGGGAGGACGCGGCGACCCGCGTGGCCCTGGAGCGTCCGCTGACCCTGCGCTACATGGATCTCGAGACCTACCGCAAGCTCCGCGAGGGCAGCGCCGCCAAGGAATCGGTCGAGGAGCTCGAGCGGCGCGATTTCCTGGGCGGTCTCTAGCTACCGGCGCCTCCGTCCCCCCCGCCTCGGCCGTCGCCTCCGCCGCCTTCCCCACTCCATCCCCATCTCCCTTGCCGCCCTTGCCGCCCTTGCCCGGGGCGGCGTGTTTTTTCTCCCCGCGCGGCGCGTCCGCCTCCTTGACGGCCGGCGCCATTATCGTTAACCTAGCGGTCGATCATGGTTAACAACAAGGCCTCGTCGAAGGCCCGCATCCTCCAGCGGCTCCGCGCCTCGCCGGAGCCGGTCTCCGGCGAGACGCTCGCGGAGGAGCTCGGCGTGAGCCGGGTCGCCGTGTGGAAGCAGCTCGAGTCCCTGCGCGAGGCGGGTTACGCCCTCGAGGCCGACCGCTCGGGCTACCGCCTCGCCGCCGAACGGGACTTTCTCTACCCCTGGGAATTCGCCGGCAGGGAGGAGCGGATCGTCCGCTTCGAGCGCACCGACTCGACGATGGACCGCGCCCTCGAGTTGGCCCTGGCCGATCCGCTCAGGCCCGCCGTCGTCGTGGCCGAGGCGCAGAGCGCCGGCCGCGGCCGGCGCGGGCGACGCTGGAATTCGCCCCGGGGCGGCCTCTTCGCCACCCTCGTGGCGCCGCCGACGCTGCGTCCCTGGCGCGCGGAGCGCCTCACCATGGCCGGCGCCGTCGCCCTCTGCGAAAGCCTCCGCGCGCTCACGGGCGAACCCTTTACCGTCGCCTGGCCGAACGACCTCTTCCTCGGCGGGCGCAAGGCGGCGGGCCTCCTCATCGAGTACCTCGTGGAGGGCGACAAGGAGCGGCTCTCGCTCCTGGGGCTCGGCGTCAACGTGGCCAACCGCGCTCCCGACGAAGGGGCCTTCTCCCTGGCCGACCTGCCGGCCCCGCGCCCAACCAGGCGCGACCTGCTCGCCGCCTTCCTGGACCGCTTCGAGACCATCGACCTCGAATGGGACGGACTCCCGGCGGCCTGGAATTCGCTTTCCTCCCAGGCGGGGAGCCCGGCGCTCTCCCGCGACGACGATCGTCGGCTCGGCCGGGCCCTCGCCGTCGACGGGGAGGGTCGACTTCTCGTCGAGCTCGAAGGCGGCGGCACGGCCGCCTTCAGGCCCGGCGAAGCCAAACTCGCGACAAAGGAGTCTTTCGCATGAACACGCAACGCGGTCTCGCCCTGCCCGTCCTGGCTTGCCTCTTCGCCGCCCTCATTTCCGTGGGCGCCTACATCGCCATCCCCCTGCCGGGGACACCGGTGCCCGTCGTCCTCCAGAACCTCTTCATCATGCTCGCGGCCCTCCTCCTCGGGCCCGCCTGGGGCCTCGCCGCCCTCGGCGTCTATCTCGTCCTCGGCGCCCTCGGCCTCCCCGTCTTCTCCGGCGGCACCGGCGGCTTCGCCCGCTTCCTCGGTCCCACGGGCGGCTACCTTCTCGGCTACATCCCCGCCGTCCTCGCGATGGGCCTCGTCTCCCGCCTCGGCGAAAAACGCCGCTGGTGGCGGGACGCCCTGGCCCTCCTCCTCGGCAGCCTGATCGTCTACGCCTGCGGCGTGCCCTGGCTCAAGACCGCGATCAAGGGCAGCTGGCAAAAGGCCTTGGCCGGCGGCCTCCTCCCCTTCCTGCCCGGGGACGCGATCAAGATCGTCCTGGCCACGCTGCTCGCGGGAAGGCTCGCGCCCCTCGTCGAGCGGGTCGCGCCCCGCCGGAAGGCGGAAGCCGAC
>DAINBW010000288.1:0-4591 GCA_036732745.1 Spirochaetales bacterium
GGCGAGTCCGGTTGCGGCAAGTCCACGACCGCCCGCGCCGTGGCCCAGCTCTACAAGCCCACGGGCGGCGAGGTCATCCTCAAGGGCAAGGACCTCACCAAGCTCAAGCCCCAGGAACTCATCCACGCGCGGAAGAACATGCAGATGGTCTTCCAGGATCCCTACGCCTCGCTGAACCCCCGCATGACCTCCGGCGACATCATCGCCGAGCCCATGCGGATCTACCAGATGAAGGGCATCCTTCAGATGAACAAGAAGGAGATGGACGAGCGCGTCGAACAGCTCATGGAGCGCGTCGGCCTCTCCCGCTTCTTCCGCAACCGCTATCCGCACGAGTTCTCCGGCGGCCAGCGGCAGCGCATCGGCATCGCCCGCGCCCTGGCGCTCCGGCCGGAGCTCGTCCTCTGCGACGAGCCCGTCTCGGCCCTCGACGTGTCGATCCAGGCGCAGATCCTGAACCTCTTCAAGGACCTGCAGGACGAGTTCGGCCTCACCTACCTCTTCATCGCCCACGACCTGGCCGTCATCCAGTACATCTCGACGCGCGTCGCCGTCATGTACCTCGGCACGGTCGCGGAGATCTCCGGCTCAGCCGAGCTCTACAAGAAGCCCCTGCATCCCTACACCCAGGCCCTCCTGTCCGCCGCCCCGATCCCCGATCCCAAGATCGAGAAGGAGCGCAAGCGCATCATCCTCACGGGTGACGTGCCCTCGCCGGACAAGCAGCGCCCGGGCTGCCCCTTCTACGACCGCTGCTGGAAGCACATGGACAAGTGCAAGGACCACAAGCCCCGCCTCCGCGAGGCCGCTCCCGGCCACGAGGTCGCCTGCTTCCTGTATCACGACCCGGACTGATCGACGAAGGCGCGAAGGCGCCTTCGTCGCCGCGAAGCGCCCGCGCTTCGCGCACGATCCGGACTGATCGACGAAGGCGCGAAGGCGCCTGACGCGATGAAAAGGCCGCTCCCGCGAGGGGCGGCCTTTTCGTTTTCCGTAGGATCAGGGCGGCGGCCCGGGGATGGGATATTTGGCGATGATCCTCAGGCACAAATAGGTCATCATCCTGCTGGGCTCGCCGGTCGCTTCCATTTCGAAGTACTCCTTGCCGGGGAACCTGGATTGCAGTTTCCAGGCGCCGTCGGGACCTCTCTTGCCGGCGATATGCCGGATGGCGTCCTTCATCCTCTCGTCGTATGGCCAGCCCGCGTCGGCGAAGTAGCCCATGGCGCGGACGATCGTATACTTCCACCTGAAAGGATAGGTCATCCTGAGAAATTTTCGATCGATGATCTCGCCGGTCCTGCTGGACTTGAACAGTCGATGAGCAAGGAGGAATTCGCCGCCCCTGCGCATCGAGTCCTCGATATCGCCCTTGCGGTAGGAATGGCCTTCCGCGAGGTATGCGCGGAATCCCTCGAGGACCGACAGGGTCGAATGCATGGAGCTATGGACGGCGCCGTATCGGGCCAGGTCGCAATTGTAGCCGCCGTCGGGCAGGCCCTGTCCGAGGATGTAGTCGATGAGGGACCGCAGTTTCGTCTCGGCGACGCCGAAGTACGAAGCGTAGTCGAGGAACATCCCACTCACGCAGACATCGCTTGCCGCTATGGTCTTTGCGGGGTTGATTCCCCCGTCGTCGCCCCTGTTCTCGGCGAGGATCTTCTCGGCCTCGGCCCTGACGGAGCTGTCGTTCTTGGGATGCCGGAGATTCCTGAGCTCGAGGAGGGTGTAATGGGTCGAGGTCCACTTGGGCTGGTAAAATCCCCTTCCCCAACCGCCTTCGGGATTCCTTTTCCCTAGATAGTCCGCGCACCAGCCATACTTGCCTATCCTCGCCTTGTCGCTGGAGGCATCCTGGCCGAGCAATCCGGTTTTCGCGAGATAGGCGATCGAGGGATCTCCCCGCGTAAGCCAAGGGATGAGGTCGTCCATGATGGAACCTCCTGGCCGACAATCTTCCGGCGCCTGGCCGGGACGCCTTTCGTTTCTCCTACCGCGGTTCTTCCTCGAGCTCCGCGATCCTCGCTTTGGCGATCCTGACGATGAGGTCCAGGGGAAGGGGGCTGTCGTTTGGGAACTGGATGGAGCCCTTGCCCTGCTTGAAGCCGCGGAGCTCGTCCTTCAGGACCTCGAGGGCGTGGGGCAGGGGATAGAGGCCGATGTGGTTCTTGAAGGCGGCGTAGTGGAGGAGGTTGCCGTGGTGGAGGATCGTCGGCATCCGGTATTTGATGCCCTCTTCGGCGTCGGGGAGGAGCTCGAAGAAAGCCGCGCGCATCCGGCGGAGCCGCGCCTGGGTCTCCGGGGGAAAGCCGGCGATGTACTCCTCGACGCCCGGATCGATCTTAGGCACCCTGGTCCCCGTTGCCCTCCTTAAAGGGCTTGCCGGCGAAGGCGGCCAGGGCGCGTCCGGTCTCGCGGAGGCTCTGGGCGCGGCTCGCGGGCAGGATGTTGAGGACGAGGGCGTCGCCGGCGGCGGCCTCGCAGACGAGGGAGACGTAGGTCTTCTTGAAGCGCCGCCGGCTCGACTTGGCGTCGACGGCGGCGTCGCCGCGGGGATCGGCCGTGGCGAGGGCGGCCGCGCCGAGCTTGCGCTCCTCCTCGCCGCCGGGGACGGAGCCGCGGACGAAGCTGCCGAGGCGGAAGCGCTCGATCTCCGCGAAGGGCAGGGAGACGCTTCGCGACAGGAGGAGGAGGCCGAAGCGATGGGTCAGGGTGCCCGCCGCGGCGTCCAGGACCCAGCGCTCCTCGTACAGCGCGGCGAGGACGGCGATGGCAAGGACGACCCAGCCGACCGCGCCCGGCGGGCCTCCCGCGACGGCCAGGGAGCCGACGAGGATCGCGGTGATCGCCGCCATGAGGGCGCGGAACCAAAGCGGGATGGCGTAGACGAGGCGGCCCGCGCCGCCGGCGGCGCCCTTTTTCGTTTCGCGCAGTACGAGGGGAATATCCATCATTGCCTCCCGGTCGGTGTGGCTTTGACGATAGCCCCGCCCGGGCGAAAGGGCAAGGGGGAGGGCTCCGGCGGCTTGCCGCGTCGCCTGAGCCCATCGTATGCTTGAAGCCTTCGGAGGTACCGCAATGGCCAATTCCCGCGTCAAATTCGAGACGAGCCTCGGCTCCATCGTCATCGAGCTTTTCGAGGAGTCCTGCCCGATCACGACGGCGAACTTCCTCTCCTACGTTCGTACGGGTTTCTACGACGGCACGATCTTCCACCGCGTCATCCCCGGCTTCGTGGTCCAGGGCGGCGGCATGCTTCCCGGCCTCAAGCAGAAGGAGAACGGCGATCCCATCAAGAACGAGGCGGCCAAGGGACCCGCGAACCTCCGCGGCACCCTGTCCATGGCCCGAACCTCGGATCCCGACAGCGCCACGTCGCAGTTCTTCATCAACCTGGCCGACAACAAGTCCCTCGACTATCGCGGGCCCGGCCCGGGCGCCGGCTACGCCGTCTTCGGCAAGGTCGTCGAAGGCATGGAGGCGGTGGACGCGATGGCGAAGCAGCCCACGGGCTCCCGCTTCCCGCACCAGGACGTGCCCAAGGAGGACATCGTCCTCCTCAAGGCCAGCGCGCTCTGACACGAGGTTCCGGCGGGCGGCGGCGCCGCTCGTCGGACTGCCCGCCCGAACGGGCACGCGTCGCGGGGCTCAACCGCCGAGGTCGTCCCCGTCTTCGCAGCTTTCCCCGTCCCCGTCCTCTTCGGCGAGCATGGGTCGCGGTCGGGCGGAGCGGCGGACCGGCCGTTCCGGGACCTCGTAGCCGGCGATCTCCAGCATGCGCTTGAAGGGCGAACCTTCCTTCTTGAGCTCCCGCGAACCGCGGGTGATCTTGCAGAGGGAGAGGCCGAGTTCCTTGGCGATCTCGCGCTGGGGCGTGCCCTCCGCCAGGTCCTTGACGAGGGCCCAGCGCTTGGCGATCTCGTCCGCCTCGGAGGGCGTGAAGAGACTGAAGAGGAAGCCCTCGATCAGTTCGGCGTCCTGCGCCGAGGCGAGGGCCCGGGACATTTCCGCGAGGTTTTCCGCTACGATCGTCTGGTCGATTGCCATGGTTGCCTTGGAGTATAACCCAATTTCCGGCGGTCGGCGAGATGCCTTCGCCGGCGCCGCCCGGAGGGAGACCCATGTCGGATTCGCCTAACCTTTCCATCGGCCCGCTCGCCGCGCTCCGCCGCTCGGGCGCCGCCGGCCTCCTCGCGACCGTCGTGGTCCTGGCCGCCCTTCTGGCGCCCGGCGACGAGCTGCCCGAGGTCGGCCTGCCCGGCCTCGACAAGCTGGCCCATGTCCTGCTCTTCGCTTGTTGGGCCCTGGCCCTTCGCTTTGACCGGGACCTGTTCCGCGCCCGGCCCTGGCTGCTCGCCGCGGCCGCGGCGGCCTTCGGCCTGGTCGGGGAGTGTCTCCAGCTGCTCGTCCCGAGCCGCTCCTTCGACCTCCTCGACCTGGCGGCGGACTTGGTCGGCGGCCTCCTGGCGGCGGCCTGGGGGGCGGCGCCGGTGCGGGTGGCCGAGCGCCTCCTTGGGCGGCTGCTCCGCGTCCGGGAGAACGAAGGCGACTAGGCCGCCGAGAGCCTGCGGCCTTAGTCGAAGACGCCCCG
>DAINBW010000289.1:0-4587 GCA_036732745.1 Spirochaetales bacterium
GCCAGCGCGCGGTGATCGCCGCCGCCGTCGCCTGCCGCCCCGAGGTCCTCATCTGCGACGAGCCGACGACCGCCCTCGACGTGACGGTCCAGGCGCAGATCCTGGACCTCATCAAGTCCCTGCAGCGCGACTTCGGCATGGGCGTCCTCTTCATCACGCACGACCTCGGCGTCGTGGCGAAGGTGGCGGACCGGGTCGCCGTGATGTACGCCGGGCAGGTGATCGAGGAGGGCCTCGTGCGCGAGGTCTTCTACGACCCGCGCTGCCCCTACACCTGGGCCCTCCTGGCCTCGCTGCCCCAGCTCGGCGTCAAGGGCGAGGAACTCTATTCGATCAAGGGCACGCCGCCGAGCCTCTTCAAGGAGATCCGGGGCGACGCCTTCGCGCCGCGCAACCCGCGCGCCCTCCTCGTGGACTACGAGGCGGAACCCCCGGTCTTCGACGTCTCGCCGACGCACCGGGCCAAGACCTGGCTCCTCGACCCGCGCGCCCCGCGCGTCGAGGCGCCGAACACGATCGAGCGCCTGCGCGCGCGGCTCGCCGCGCGTTCCGGCGAGGCGGGAGGAAGGCCATGAGCGGCGGCGACATCCTGAGCGTCAAGAACCTGTGCGTCGACTACGCCGTCGGCCGGAAGAAGTTCTCCGCGGTGCGCGACGTCAGTTTCGAGGTGCGGCGCGGCGAGACCTTCTCCATCGTCGGCGAGTCGGGCTCCGGCAAGACCACCATCGGCAGGGCCATCCTGCGCGTGGCGCCGGTCACCGCGGGCGAGATCAGCCTCGACGGCGAGCGCATCTCCGGCAAGATTCCGGCCGAGCGCGAGCGGGCCCTGCGGCAGAAGGTGCAGATGATCTTCCAGGACCCGATGGCATCGCTCAACGAGCGGGCCAAGATCGACTACATCGTCTCCGAAGGGCTCCTCAACTTCGGCCTCTTCAAGGACGAGGCCGAGCGCCGCGCCAAGGTGGAGCGCGCCCTCCGCGAGGTGGGCCTCCTCCCCGAGTTCGCGAGCCGCTTCCCCCACGAGTTCTCCGGCGGCCAGCGGCAGCGCATCGGCATCGCCCGCGCCCTCGTGATGGAGCCCGAGCTCCTCGTGGCCGACGAGCCGATCTCCGCCCTGGACGTGTCGATCCGGGCCCAGGTCATCAACCTCCTCAATCGCCTCAAGAAGGACCGCGGCCTCACCTACGTCTTCATCGCCCACGACCTGTCGGTGGTGCGTTTCATTTCGGACCGCATCGCCGTCATCTACCGCGGCCGCATCGTCGAGCTCGCCGGCGCCGAGGAGCTGTTCGCCAGGCCCCTCCACCCCTACACGCGGGCCCTCCTGTCCGCGGTGCCCGTGCCGGACCCCGAGATCGAGAGCACGCGCCGCGTCGTCGCCTACGATCCCGCGATGCACGATTACTCGCGGAATCCGGCGCGCTGGATCGAAGCCGAAAAGGAGCACTTTGTCCTTGGAAACGACGAAGAGCTCGCCGTATGGAGAAAATCCTAAAGCTTTTCCAGCGCTGCAATTAGGGCCAGGGACCTCCGGTCGGTAGACCGTCGGCCTCTGGCTTTTTTTGTGGGATACGCAATACTTGATATGACATTGTTTGCGGTAATGTCATATTGACTTTTCATCTCGGCCTCGGTAGGCTATCAACATTGACACTTAAACGATAGATGTCATTTTGGAGGTCTACATGGCGGTAATCATCCGATCGACCGGCGTCCATATTCCCGAGCATCGGCTCGCCAACGCCGAATTGGCCGCGCGCGTGGAGACCACGGACGAATGGATCAGCTCCCACACGGGCATCTCCGCGCGGCACATCGCGGCCGACGGCGCCACGACGAGCGACATGGCCGCCGACGCGGCGCGCCAAGCCCTGGAGCGGGCCGGCGTCAGTCCCCGCGAGATCGATCTCATCGTCGTCGCCACCGCGACGCCCGACTTTTTCGGCTTCCCCTCCACCGCCTGCATCGTGCAGGACAAGATCGGCGCCGGCGGCTGCGCGGCCTTCGACCTCGGCGCGGGCTGCACGGGCTTCATCTACGCCCTCGACGCGGCCGCGGCGATGCTCGAGGCCCGGCGGGGCCGCCACGCCCTCGTCATCGGCGCGGAGGCCCTCTCCCGCATCGTGGACTGGCAGGACCGCGCGACCTGCGTGCTCTTCGGCGACGGCGCCGGCGCCGCGGTGCTTTCCCGCATCGAGGAATCCGGCCGCGGCCTCATCGCCAGCGTCCTCGGCGCGGAGGGTTCGGGCGCGAAGGACCTCTACCTCGTCCAGGAGGAGCGGACGCGCACCTTCGAACGCGCCGAGCCCGTCGTCCCGCGGATCGCGATGAACGGCCAGAACGTCTACAACTTCGCGGTGAAGTCGATCACCGTCCTCGTCCAGCGCCTGCTCCACCAGGCGGCCTACCGCCTCGAGGACTTCGCCTGGATCGTCCCCCACCAGGCCAACGCGCGCATCGTGCAGGCGGCCGCGAAGCGCCTCGGCGCGCCGGAGGACAAATTCTACCTCAACATGGCGGAGTACGCGAACACCTCCGCCGCGAGCATCCCCATAGCCCTCGACGAGATGAACGCGAAGGGTCTCCTCAAGAAGGGGGACCTCGTCATGCTCCTCGGCTTCGGCGCCGGCCTGACCTACGGCGCTCAGGCCATCCGCTGGTAAGGAGAGAAGAACCATGAGAAGGATCGCCATCACCGGCCTCGGCGTCGTGAGCCCCCTCGGCAACGACGTGGCAAGCTTCTGGGACGCCATCAAGGCCGGCCGCTCCGGCGCCGGCCCCGTCACCCGCTTCGACGCCTCCCGCCTGGAGGCCCGCGTCGCCTGCGAGGTGAAGGGCTTCGAGCCCTCGCTGTACATGGACAAGAAGGAAGCCCGCAAGATGGCCCTCTTCAGCCAGTACGCGGTCGCCGCGGCCGTCCAGGCCTGGCGCGACGGCGGGCTTCCCGAACGGAGTTCGGGTCCCGAGCGGAGCGCCGCGGCCGAGGCCGCGCCCGAGCCGGCGGCCGCCCCCGGCGCCGCCGATCCCCTGGCCGCCGCCCCCGAGGCGGCGCGCGTCGGTCCCTATTCCGCGCATCGCGTCGGCACCGTGATCGGCAACGGCATCGGCGGCATCGACGTCTGCCTCGAATCCCACAAGAAACTCCTCGAGTCGGGGCCGGGGCGCATGCTCCCCATGACGGTCCCCCTCATGATCGCCAACGAGGCGGCGGGCAACGTGGCCATGCGCCTCGGCATCGGCGGCCCGGCGCTCACGGCCGTCACGGCCTGCGCCTCCGGCACCGACGCCATCGGCCAGGCCCTGGACCTCCTCCGCGCCGGCCGTTGCGACGCCATCCTGGCGGGCGGCACGGAGGCGGCCATCACGGAGTTCGCGATGGGCGGCTTCTGCCGGCTCCAGGCCCTCTCCACCGCGTGGAACGACCAGCCCCTCCGCGCCTCCCGCCCCTTCGACAAGGACCGCGACGGCTTCGTCATCGGCGAGGGCGCCGCCGTCCTCCTCCTCGAGGACTACGACGCGGCCATGGCCCGCGGCGCCCGCGTCTACGCGGAGCTCGCCGGCTACGGCGCGAGCTGCGACGCCTACCACCTCACGGCGCCCGACCCCTCCGCCGAGGGCGGCGCCCGCGCGATCCGCGCGGCGCTCGAGGACGCCGGCCTCCGGCCCGACGAGGTCGACTACTACAACGCCCACGGCACCTCGACGGCGATGAACGACCCCATCGAGACCCTCATGGTCAAGAAGGCCTTCGGCGCGCACGCGCGCAAGCTCAAGGTGTCCTCCACGAAGAGCATGACCGGCCACTGCATCGCCGCGGCCGGCGCCATCGAGGCGCTCATCTGCGTGAAGGCCGTCGAGGAGGGCTTCGCGCCGCCGACGATCAACCTCGAGCACCCCGACCTCGAGGCGGGCTGCGACCTGGACTACGTGCCGAACCGCGGCGTGTCGACGCCGATCCGCGCGGCGGCCAGCTCCTCCCTCGGCTTCGGCGGCCACAACGCCGTCATCGTCGTGAAGAGGCCCTCCTGATGGAAGCGCCCAACGCGTCAAAGCCGAAAACCGGCGCCGCCGCCCGCTCCTCCGCCTCAGGACGCGAGATCGAGGAGCTCCTGCCCCACCGCGCCCCCTTCCTCTTCGTCGACCGCGCCGAGATCGATCCCGACTCCGGCGTCGAGGGGACGATCCGCGGCGAGCGGACCTTCCGCGAATCGGACTTCTTCTTCGCGGGGCATTTCCCGGGCTTTCCCGTCGTGCCCGGCGTCATCCTCGTCGAGACCCTGGCCCAGTGCGGCGGCGTCGGCGTCAAGCTCCAGGGCATCCGCGCCAACGGCACCTTCCTCCTCGCCAAGGTGAAGGAAGCCCGCTTCCGCAGGCCGGTGCGCCCCGGCGAAACCCTCGCCATGGAGATCGAAAACCTCAAGGCCTCGCCCAACATCGTCCACCAGCGCGGACGGGGCTCCGTGGGCGGCGAGCTCGCCATCGAGGCCGAATGGCTCTGCATCGTCGGCGCCGCCGCCCTGCCCGACGGCGCGCCGGTCGCCGTCGGCGCGGAGATGGCCGCCGCGAGCGCGGTCCGCGCCGCGAAGG
>DAINBW010000290.1:0-4564 GCA_036732745.1 Spirochaetales bacterium
CGAGGGCGACGGTTCGGCCGGCGCGGTTTGGCGCGTGAATCGCGCGGCGACGGCAGCGGTCTTGTCGGTCGCGGTCCTGCTCGGCCTGTCCTGCGCCAGTTCCCGGAAGGGGGAGGGCCGGGAGGTCGTCAAGGAGGACGCGGTCAGCGGCGTTAGCCTTGTCGCCGCCGCGGCCACCGTGGCCGCCGAAGAACTTCCCGGCGCGGTCGCCGCCGGCAAGGTCCTGGTCGTCTACTTCTCGACGGGCAACGCCGCGGAGCGGGTCGCCAAGGACCTCGCCGCCCTCCACGGCGCCGACCTCGAGAGGATCGAGGACCTGAAACCGCGCCGATGGACCTTCTTCAGCGGCGGCTTCGCCTCCTCCATGGGGCAAGCCAGTCCCATCAAGCCGCCGAGCCGCGATCCCGCCGCCTACGACCGGGTCTACGTCCTGACGCCCGTCTGGGCCTGGCGCCTGGCGCCGCCCGTAAGGTCCTGGCTTCGCTGGGCCAAGGGACGCCTGCCCGAGGTGGCCTTCGGCACCGTCTCCGGCGACACGAAGCCCGACAAGATCGTCGCCCAGATGAAAAAGGAGGGCGGCGCGGCGCCCTTCGCCTACGCCGGCTTTTCCGAAAAGGACTTCGAGCCGGAGAACCGGGGCCTGTACCTCGAAAAGCTGGCCTACCTCACGGGCTTGCGGCCAAGGGAGACGAAGTAGGCGGAACTTGGCCGGAGTGGAGGCATCGCTTGCGGACTAGCGCCTAACATCCCTGCGCCATGCCTCTATCCTGGCCCTGATGACGTTGAGTTCCCTTTCGGTTAGTCCAGTTCCTACCCGGAGGCTCTTGGCCCCGGCTTCCAAGGCGAGTTGCCGTTGGGTTCTTCCCTGTATCCTGACGGGGGAATTGACGATTAGGCACTCGCCCAAGTCCTCGATGGGGCAGGATTTGACCTTGCCTCTGCCCAGGAAGCGCCGAGAGACCTTCAAGCCCGAATCCCGGTCAAGAACCAACTCGGTGCGGACCATGACCGAGCCGAGGAGTTTGCCTCCAAGGGCGATCCCGACCGCCCAGAACGGAAGGCTGAACAATATAGAGATGATAGGGGCCCCCATCGCCGCCGCGCTGAAGGTCCAATACGCGATAAATGCCAGCCAGAGAATGGTGAATCCTCCGGCGCCCAGGGTGGCCGCCGTTCCGAGTCCCAATGGCGGGATAAGGACCGAAAGCCTGCCCTGTTCTTCAAGTATCCGCACCTTGCTGTTCGAAGGTAGGCTCCCCGTGCCGCTCTTCCCTCCCTTCGTCCCGGGGCCGATGGACTCCCGGACGGCGGCATCCGGGAGTCGTGCCTTGCCGCGGAGGACGCGGGCGGCCAGGGTCGGCTCAAGGTCGCGCTTGGCCTCATCCGGTTCGAGCCATGAGGAGAGGATGGCGGCAAGTCCGGGCCCAAGGGTGGGGAGGGTGGCCAGGTCGGGTTTGAGGTTCCTTTGCGGCAGTTCCGCGGGATTGCCGCGGGCGAGGAGAAAGAGCGCCGTCGCCGCCGCGCCGTAGCGATCCGAACGCACCGAGGCGCGGCCCGAAATCTGCTCAAGGGGTATGTAGCCCGCCGTTCCGATGAGGGTGGCTCCCGGTCTTGCGCCGCGGATAACCGCCTCCTGGGCTCCCGAGAAGTCCACGAGGGAAACGGCGCCATCGGCATCCAGAAGGACGTTGCGGGGATTGATGTCGCGGTGAATCACCGGCGGCCGGAGCGAGGAAAGGTAGGTCAGGATGTCGGCGATCCCCGCCAGGACGGCCGACACCTCGCGCTCGGAAAAACGGCGGCCTTCGGTCGCCAACGTCTCGAGAGTTCGCCCCCGCATCCGCTCCATTACGAGCACGAACCGCTTGCCCTCGTCGCCGCCGTCTTCGAAGTAGCCGAGGAAACGGGGAATGCCGGGATGAGCGAGGAGCTTGAGAGCCTCGATTTCGCGGAGAAAGAGTTCATAACCGGACCAGCCGGCGGCTTTGCCGAGTTCGAAGATCTTGAGGACGACTCCGGCATCCGCCTCCGTCGCGGAGAGCGTGGCGCTTCTGGCGAGCCACGTCGAGCCCGTCTCGCCGTTGCCGAGATTCGCTTCCAGGATGTAGTCCCCGATCCGTTCATTCGCCTTCATGCCGCCGACAGCTTGCCTCCATGACCGGGCGATGTCAAGTTCGCCCGGGGAAAGGCTCGGACGAAGGGAGCGGCAAGGGTGGCAGGGGCGGCATCCGAGAACGTAATGCTCCCGCCTTGCGGCGGGGCCTGAGTTCGCATTAGGCGCTGCTTCTTGGCGGTCCATGCCACCCTTGACCCTGTCGACCCACTCCATCCAGGACATGCCGGCCTTGTCGAGGGCCTTGGCCGCCTGGATGAGGCTCCATTCGGCGCTCATCGATTCGCGCCGAAACCGCCGGGGACGATGCCTTTCTCGATCGCGGCGCGGGTGGCGGAAGGGGGCGTCCTCAGCGCGGGAAGGGAAATGAGGCCAGCCGGGCCCCCGCCCCCGACAGCGTCGCTTTAATCCTTTTTCTTGAGCAGCGCGGCGAAGGGATTGTAGGTCGAGGAGTCGTCCGAATCGCCCATGTACTTGGCGGTCGTCTCGTCTTCCTCGGCGGTCGACGCGGGCTTGAGCGAAATCCTCCGCTTGGCCAGGTCCACGCCGAGGACTTCCACCGACAGTTCCTGCCCGGGCTTGAGATCGAGCCCGCCCCGCTCGCCGCGGCTCCCGGCCTTGGCGATTTCGGAGTTGTGGACCAGGCCGTCGACGCCGCTCTCCAGCGAGACGAAGGCGCCGAAATCGGTGAGGCGGACGACCGTGCCCCTGTGCTTCGATCCCTCGGGGTATTTCTCCGGCGCGGTTTCCCAGGGATCGGCGAGGAGGCTCTTCATGCTGAGACTGATGCGCTCGCTCTGCCAGTCGACTTTGAGGATCTCCGCCTTGATTTCCTGGCCGACTTCCAGGACGGCGTGGATGTCCTCCACGCGCGAGCGGCTGATCTCGGAGACCGGAAGGAGGGCCTGCAGGCCGCCGAGATCTACGAAGGCGCCGTAGGCTTGGATGGAGGCGACCCTGCCCGTGACGACCGCGCCCTCGCTCAAGGACTTCTTGAGCTCCTCGAGCCGCTTCTGCCGGGCTTCCTCGTGGATGGCCCGGTTCGAGACGAGGATGCTCCGGCCGTTGTCCCCGAATTCCTGGATCCTGAAGGGGAGGCGCTTGCCCACGCATTCGGCGGGATCGTCCGCTCTCTTGTCACCCATCATGGAGTAGGGGCAGAAGGCGCGGAAATCGCCGATCTTGACCTCATAGCCTCCCTTGATTTCCTTCTCGACCAGGCCCTCCACGGGCAACTTGCCGCGGAAGGCCTCCACCAGCATCCTGGCGCCGGCTTCCTTACCGCTGACCCTGGTGGTGAAGCGCAGTTCCCCACCCTCGGCCTTGAGAAAGAAGACACGGATCCGGTCGCCCACCGCGACGGTGAGCTTGCCCTCCTTGTCGACAAGTTCATCCCGGGCGAGGACTCCCTCGCTCTTCCCGTTGAGTTGCAGGAATACGCTGTCACCGGAAATCGACACGACCTCGGTCTCCAGGACCTGGCCCGGCTTGAAGGAATTGAATCCGGAAAAGCTCTGTTCGTACATCTTCGCCAGATCGTTGGCGTTCGGGTTTTGATTGGCCTGTTTCATGCTTGTTCTCCCTGCGTGCTAGTGACCCGGCAGCCAAACATGGATGTTTGCTTGCCGGGTCGGTAAGACTATAGCAGGAATGGGGGGAGGTGACCATGGCCGCAACGGGACCCGGCGCGCCGGGAGTCCCTCAGGTCAGCCAGGCGCTTTCAAGTTCCCGCAAGGCAGCCTTGATCCCCTCCCGCGGCATGGGCGGCATGGGCGGCATCCGCCAATGAAAAGGCCCCGCCTTGCGGCGGGGCCTGGGTTCGCATTATGCGATGCTTCTTAGTAGTCCATCCCGCGCCAAGCGCGCTCGCGAGGATACGCGGCGCGCTTGGCGGCGACGAAGCCGCTACGCGTCTTCGTCGATCCACTCCCGCGGCATGGGCGGCATCCGCCAATGAAAAGCCGCGCCCTCGCGGGCGCGGCCAAGATTCGATGAACGGTTGCCGGACTTAGTAGTCCATGCCGCCCATGCCGCCCATGCCACCCATGCCGCCGCCGGCGGGGGCCGCGGACTTGGGCTCGGGGAGGTCGGTGATGGCGCACTCGGTGGTGAGGAGGAGGGCCGCGACGGAGGCCGCGTTCTGGAGCGCGGAGCGCGTGACCTTGGCCGGATCGATGATGCCGGCCTTGACCATGTCGACCCACTCCATCTTGGCGGCGTCGAAGCCGATGCCCTTCTTCTCGTTCTTCGCCTTGTCGGCGATGATGGAGCCGTCCACGCCGGCGTTCTCGGCGATCTGGCGGATGGGCTCCTCGAGGGCGCGCTTGGTGATCTTGAAGCCGACCTTCTCGTCGTCGGTCATCTTGGAGAGGTCGGCCTTCTCGAGGGCCTGGGCCGCCTCGACGAGGGCGAGGCCGCCGCCGGGGACGATGCCTTCCTCGATCGCGGCGC
>DAINBW010000291.1:0-4535 GCA_036732745.1 Spirochaetales bacterium
GTCGCGCGCGGGAGGCGGAGATGAAGCGCCTCAAGGACAAGAAGCCCGAGGCGCGCCTCGACCTTCACGGCATGACCGCCGCGGAGGCCGAGACCGCGCTTGAGGGGTTTCTGGTCGAGGCGGCCGTCAGGGGCCTAGAGAAGGTGCTCGTCGTGACGGGGAAGGGGATGCACTCGAAGGGGGAGCCCGTCCTCGGCAAGGTGGCGCGGCGCGTCCTTGAGGCGAGCCCCCACGCGGGGCGGTTCGGGCAAGCCGAGAGCGCCGACGGCGGAGCCGGCGCGCTCTGGGTGCTCGTCCGGAGGGGTGTTATTTCTCGCGGTAGATGATGCGACCCCGGTTGAGGTCGTAGGGGGAGAGGGCGACCTTTACCTTGTCGCCCGGAACGATGCGGATGAAGTGCTTCCGCATCTTGCCCGACAGGTGGGCAAGGATGACGTGGCCGTTGGGGAGCTCCACGCGAAACATGGTGTTCGGGAGGGACTCCTTGACGATGCCCTCGACCTCGATGGCTTCTTCTTTAGCCACGATTCCTCCTTGAGGAGTTTGCGCCTCCGTCGCGGAGACGGATCGTCAGCATACGCGAAGAATCCGAAACCGGAATTTGCATTGCCCACGGAAGCGCGTATAATAGTACGGGTCGGGGCATGGAATGTCAATCGGCCTTGACTTTTTCGGGCATCTCATGCAAGGTGCCGGTTCCCATGGGACCGAGCTCGAAGCAGGGTCCCCAGGAACCTCGATCCGCCCGGTATCGAGGGCCGATCGACCGTAGGAGGTTGCGAATGGATAAGGAATTCGCCACGCGGATGCAGGAATCTCTCATCGCCCAGAAACGGGAGATACTCGAGACCCTCGCAGCCACGAACGCCGATTTCCGCGCCATCGTCGAGGAAATGGATCCCAAGGATTTCGCCGACGTGGCGAGCGACGATATCGATCGCAAGATGATCGAGGCTCTCGGCTCCCAGGACATCAAGCGTATCCGCGCCATCGACGCCGCTCTTTCGAGGATTCAGCAGGGCCGCTACGGCCTGTGCATGAAGTGCGGGAAGAAAATACCCGTCGAGCGGCTGCAGGCCATTCCCTACGCCGTGCTCTGCATCGATTGCCAGAAGGGCGAGGAGCGGCGCAACCGCTAGGCTTCGCCTCGCAGGCGGCCAAGGAATAGGCCGGGGTCGGCGCGCGGGCGCCGGCCCCGGTTTTTTTCGCGGGTCCGGGCCCGCGCGCCCGGGCCCGCGCGCCCGAGCCTGCGCGCCCGGGCCCGCGCGGCCCGGCTTTAGGTGCGCCCGAGACCGACCTCGCGCCAGGAGCCGCCCGAGAGGACGGCGACGCTGTCGTAGCCCGCCGCGCGGGCCAGTTCGCGTCCGGCCTCGAGATGGGCGCCGAGGTGGGCCGGCTCGTGCGCGTCCGCGCCCCAGGTGATCCGCACGCCGCGGCGCCGCAGCTCCCGGAGGATGGGCAGCGAAGGGTAGGGCTCCCGCGTCTTGCCGCGGGCCATGCCGCCCAGGTTGATCTCGGCGACGATGTCCTTGCCCTCCAAGGTGGCCGCGGCCTCGAAGGCCGCCGCCAGGTAGCCGGGCGCGCCTTCGTCAAAGAACCGCCCGCCAGCGTTGTTTTTCTTCACGAGGTCGAAGTGGCCGAGGATGTCGAAGCCGCCCGCCTCGACCATGGCCGCCATCCTTCGGTAGTAGTCCCTCCAGACCGGTTCCGCGTCGCCGCCGGCGTGGGCCGCGATGTTCGCTTCCAGCTCCTCGGCCGGGCCGTCGACCGTGTAGGCGCCGCGCCCGTCGGTGTCCACCGTGTGGACCGATCCGATCCGGTAATCCAGCGCGAAGCGGTCGAAGGCGCCGTCGCCGGGGGTCCGGAGGCCCGGGTACCAGTCGATTTCGAGGCCGAGAAGGATCTCCATCGCTCCGAAGGCTTGCGCCTCCCCGCCGCCGGGCGCCCAGTCGGCCTTGAGCCGGCGTATCTCGGCGACGTAGTCGTCGAGCCGCTCCGCCGGGAGGTTGCCCGCGACGTGGTGGGGCAGGGGGGCGTGGGAGGAAAAGCCCAGGATCTCGTAACCGGCGGCGCGGGCCGCGCGGGCCATGTCGGCCGCGGAGGCCCTGCCGTCGCAAAAAAGGCAATGGGTATGGTAGTTGGCGCGCACGGCGACACTATAGCGGGCGGACGGCCGGCGCGGGAAGGCCTATCACCGGACCAGGGGCCCGATCGCCTCGAGGAACTGGCCGAGGGCAGCGTCGACGAGGACGAGGGCTTCGCGCTCCGCGTCCGCGTCGCCGTGCTTGCCCGCGTTCTCGGCGGCGAGGGCGGCGTCGCCGAGGCGCTTGGCCGAGAGGTTCCAGGAGGCTCCCTTGATCGAGTGCGCGACCTCGCGGTAGCGCTGGTGGTCCTTCGCCTCCGCCGCCTCGTGGAGCTCCTTCGCCTGGTCGGCGCACTTGGCGGCGAATTTCTTGAGTAGGCTCAAGACCGTCTCCCTTTGGCCAAGGAAGGTGTCGAGGACGCCGTCGAAATCGAAGATCGCGGGGTCGGGTTTCGCTCCCGCGGGCTTCGCCTCCGTCGGCGTCGGCTCCCCGGCCGGCGACGACTCCCCGGCCGGCGTCGCGGCCTCCGTCCCGGGCGTGAAGGCCGGCGCGGCGGCCGCCGGTCGCGCCGACGGCGCGGCTCCCGTGCCGGCTCCCGTGCCCGCGCCCGCGCCGGCGCCCGCGCCGCCGCCGCCCTTGCCGCCGCTCGACTCTGGCAGCCAAGCCTCGAGGACGGCGGCGAAGTCCTTGCGCTTGAAGGGCTTCACGAGGATGTCGTCCATGCCCGCGGCGATGCACTTCTCGCGCTCTCCGCGGAGGGCGCTCGCGGTGACGGCCACGATGGGGCCGCGGTAGCCGCGCGAGCGCAGCGCCTGGCTGGCCTCGTAGCCGTTCATCCGCGGCATGAAGATGTCCATGAGGACGATGGCGAAGGGGCGGGTCATGCCGATCTCGACCGCCTCCGCGCCGTCGCGGGCGGTGACGACCTTGCAGCCGAGGCGCGAGAGGATCACCGTGAAGAGCTCGCGGTTCACCTCGTGGTCCTCGGCGACGAGGACTTCCGCGTCGAAGAGGGGCTCCACCTCGGCGACCGTCTCGAGCGAGGCGCCGGCCGTGTCCGCCGACTCGAGGTCCACGGCGGAGGATAGGGCGCGGGTCAGGGTATCGAGGAGTTCGGCGGGCCTGAGGGGCTTGGGCACGTAGGCGTTGAACCAGCGCAGGAGCTTCATCTTCGCCTCCGCGCCCATCGTGCCGGAGGGCACCATGAGGACGAGGCGGGTGCCGTTGATAGCCACGTCGCCCGTGATCTCGCTCGCCAGCCGCCAGCCGTCCATCCGCGGCATGTTCTGGTCCACCAGGCAGAGGGCGAAGGGGTCCTGCCGGGCGGCGGCCTCGCGGAGCAGCGCGAGCGCCTCCTCGCCCGAAGCGGCCGCGGCGACGCGATAGCCGCCGCGGGAGGCCGTCCGGCAGGCGAACTCGCGCGAGCCCGGGTAGTCGTCCACGACGAGGAGCCGCGCGCCCGGGGCCGCGGCCGGCGCGCGCGGCGGCGCGGAATAGTCGGGCGTCGCGAGGGGCAGCTCGAACCAGAAGACCGAGCCGGAGGGTTCGTTCGGGAGGACGCCGATGGCCCCGCCCATGAGCTCGGACAGGTGGCGGGAGATCGCGAGCCCCAGGCCCGTCCCGCCCGCCTTCCTCGCCGCGGCGAAATCGGCCTGGAAGAAGGGGGTGAAGAGGCGGTTCCGCACGTCCTCCGGGATGCCGATGCCGGTGTCCGCGACCTCGAAGCGCACGCGCGGGCCCCCCGGCGAATTCGCGCGCCGGAGGATCAGGCTGATCGAGCCCTCCCGCGTGAACTTCACCGCGTTCTTGAAGAGGTTGACGATGATCTGGCGGATGCGCGCCGGATCGCCGCGCGCGAGCGCGGGCAGCTCCTCGTCGACGTCGACGATGACCTCGAGGCCCTTGCGGTGGGCCTCCATCACGAGAAGATCCACGGACTGGTGGACCAGGGTTCTCAGGTCGAAGTCCACCGTCTCGAACTCGAGCTTGCCCGCCTCGATCTTGGAGAAGTCGAGGATGTCGTTGATGAGGCCGAGGAGGGCGTCGGCGGAGAAGCGCACCTGCGCCGCGTACTCGCTCTGCTCGCCGTCGAGGTTCGTGTCCTGGAGGAGCTCCACGACGCCGAGGATCGTCTGGATCGGCGTGCGGATCTCGTGGCTCATGTTGGCGAGGAACTGGCTCTTCGTGTGCGTCGCCTTTTCGGCCTCCTCCTTGGCCTCGGTCAGGCGGAGCTCCTTCTGCACCCGCGCGGTGGAGTCCTCGATCGAGCAGAGGAGGAAGCGCTCGGCGCGCCCGCCGGCGCCGGCCTCGAGGAGGGAGAGGCTCACCTTGAGCCAGCGCTTGGTGCCGTCCGCCGCGCGGACGGGGGTCTCCACCACGGCGGCTCCGCGCCCGCCGAGGAGGAGCTCGGCCGCGTAGTAATCGAAGCGAAGGCCCTCCCGCCCCGTGATG
>DAINBW010000292.1:0-4518 GCA_036732745.1 Spirochaetales bacterium
GCGGCCCCGCGCCGCTCCCAAGGCTTTCCGCCCGGGGGGCGGCGCCGCCCCGCGGCGGCGATTCCACGACAAAGTAGGACGCCGTGTTTACGAAGAAGAAGATCATCGCCTTTCTGGCCGCGCTCGCCGTCTTCCTGGCGGCGGATCTCTGGATGTTCTCCGCCCTCAAGGGGAGCTTCGCCAAGACCCTCGGCGAGAGCCAGCGCCAGCTCGCGACCGCGGTGGCGAGTTCGGCCCCGGCCCTGGCCGAGGCGGTTCCCTCCTGGCTCCAGGCCGCCGGGACG
The DNA here is from genome assembly GCA_036732745.1 of Spirochaetales bacterium. Lineage (GTDB taxonomy): Bacteria > Spirochaetota > Spirochaetia > Treponematales > Rectinemataceae > JAEUJG01. The sequence goes on from DAINBW010000292.1 coordinate 285, forward strand.
AGCTACCCGGGCGTGGGCCTCCTCTACCTCCGCGGCATCCCCGGCTTCGACGCCGAGGTCGCGGAGTACAGCCGCGACGAGGCCCTGGTCGCCCTCTACCGCCAGGCCGCCGCCAGTCCCGGCTTCGCCAAGGGCATCGAGTCGGCCTCCTACCTCGAAACTCACCTTTCCAAGGAAAGCTACCAGGTGGGCGCGACGCGCGCCCGCCTCCTCTTCGCCCCCGTCTACAACGAGACGCGGGACATGGCCACCGGCCTCGTCATCGTCGCGCTCGACGATTCGAAGCTCGCCGCCTTCGCGGGCCTCGCCGATTCCCTCGCCGTGGTCGCCTTCGCCCTCTTCGCCCTCGCCTTCGGCGTCGCGACCTTCTCCCGCGACCCCCTCACGGGCTACGCCATCCTGGGCCTCTTCGGGATCGCGGCGGCCTTCGTCGCCTATCCCCTCTTCCAGGCCCTGAAGCTGACCTTCCTCGAAAACGGCCGCTTCTCCCTCGCCGTCTGGGGGCAGGTCCTGGGCAACAAGCAGTACCTCCAGGCGCTCTGGGGCTCCGTCAAGCTCGGCTGCCTCACCGCCACCTACTCGACGATCATCGGCTTCCTCTTCGCCTTCGCGGTGTCGAGGACGACCATCAAGGGCAAGAAGCTCCTCACGGCCCTCGCCACCTTGCCCGTCATCTCGCCGCCCTTCTCGCTCACCCTCTCCATCATCCTCCTCTTCGGCAACAACGGCCTCGTCACGAAGCGCCTCCTCCACCTCGAGGGCTTCTCGATCTACGGCCTCGGCGGATTGTCCCTCGTGCAGACCATCTCGATGTTCCCGATCGCCTTCCTCACGCTCTCGGGCGTCCTCCAGGCGATCGATTCGACCCTCGAGGAGGCCTCGCTCGACCTCAACGCCTCGCGTTGGGGCACCTTCAAGCGCGTGACCCTGCCCCTCGCCGCGCCCGGCCTCCTTTCGGCCTGGCTCCTCGTGTTCACGAACTCCCTGGCCGACTTCGCGAACCCCCTCCTCCTGGCCGGCTCCTACCGGGTCCTCTCGGTGGAGTCCTACATCGAGGTTACGGGGATGAACCGGCTCGCGAACGGTTCGGCCCTCTCCATACTCCTCCTCCTGCCGACGCTCACCGCCTTCTTCATCCAGCGTTCCTGGGTGTCCAAGCGCTCCTTCGTCGTCGTGACGGGCAAGCCCTCCGGCCGCCTCTCCGACCTCGCCTCGCCGGGCGTGCGCCGGGCCCTGACGGGCTTCATCGTCATCGTCTCCGTCTTCATCGTCTCCCTCTACGGCACCATCGTCGCGGGCTGCTTCGTGAAGAACTGGGGCATCGACTACAGCTTCACCCTCTCGAACATCGGCGAGGCCCTGACGCGGGGCAAGGACGCCCTCGTCTCCACCCTCGTCCTGGCGGGCATCGCCACGCCGATCGCGGGCATCCTCTCGATGATCGCGGCCGTCCTCGTGGTGCGGAAGAAGTTCCCGGGCAAGCGCCTCCTCGAGGCCCTGGTGATGACGCCCTTCGCCATCCCGGGCACCCTGGTCGGCATCAGCTACATCCTGGCCTTCAACCAGCCGCCCATCCTCCTCGTCGGCACGGGCGCCATACTCGTGATCTGCTACGTGGTCCGCGAGCTCCCCGTCGGGCTCGAGGGCGGCGTCGCGACGCTCCGGCAGATCGATCCCAGCATCGAGGAGGCCGCCTCCGACCTCGGCGCCGACCAGGCGACGATCTTCCGCACCGTGGTCCTGCCCCTCATCAGGCCGGCCTTCATCTCCAGCATGTCCTACACCTTCGTGCGCTCGATGACCGCCGTCTCCGCGATCATCTTCCTCATCAGCGCGCGCTGGTACCACATCACCATCCAGATCTACAACTTCTCGGAAAACATCCGCTTCGGGCTCGCGAGCGTCCTTTCCACGACGCTCATCATCATCGTGCTCGCGGTGTTCGGCCTCATGAGGCTCCTCGTCAGGCAGAGCGAGAATCTCGAGAAGACCGTATCAGTCCAGTGAGCGAGGTAGAACCATGAACAAGCAATCCGTGCCCGTGCGCCTCGAGAAGGTCACGAAGATTTTCAAGGATCCCAAGACCAAGACCGACGTCGCCGCCGTCAACGAGGCCGATTTCGAGATCGCGCCCGGCGAGCTCGTCACCCTCCTCGGCCCCTCCGGCTGCGGCAAGACGACGACGCTCCGCATGATCGGCGGCTTTGAGCTGCCGACCCGCGGCCGCATCGTCATCGGCGGCGAGGACGTCACCTTCCTCCCGCCGAACGGCCGCGCGACGGCGACGGTCTTCCAGTCCTACGGCCTCTTTCCCCACCTCTCCGTCTTCGACAACGTGGCCTACGGCCTCCGCGTCCGCAAGGTGGAGAAGGGCGAGCTCAAGCGCCGCGTCGAAGAGGCTTTGGCCCTCGTGGGCCTGTCGGAGCTCGCCGGCCGCGCGCCCTCGCGGCTCTCGGGCGGCCAGCAGCAGCGCGTCGCCCTGGCGCGGAGCCTGGTCGTCGAGCCGAAGGTCCTCCTACTCGACGAGCCCCTTTCGAACCTCGACGCCCTCCTCCGCGAGCAGATGCGCGTGGAGATCCGGCGGATCCAGAAATCCCTCGGCATCACGGCCGTCTACGTCACCCACGACCGCGTCGAGGCGATGAGCCTTTCCGACCGCGTCATCGTGATGAAGAACGGCGTCATCCGCCAGGTCGGCAGCCCGAACCGGATCTACGAGGATCCGGATTCCAAGTTCGTCGCCGGCTTCGTCGGCAAGGTGGCCTTCTTTCCCGTCACCCTGGAGGGTGAGGACGGCGGCGCCTTCGTCTGTTCCCTTTCGGGCAAGAAGGTGCGGGCCGCCCGGCGCTCGCCCGGCGTCAGGGCCGGCGACGCCGCCTTCCTGATGGCGCGCCCCGAGTCCCTGCGCCTGGGCGCCCCGGGCGCGGGCGTCGCCGACGGCACGGTCTCCGCCAACGTCTACCTCGGCTCGAGCGTCGAGTCCTTCGTCGACACCGAGTACGGCGAGATCCTCGTCCAGATCGACGATCCCGCGGAAAAGAAGGTCTGGCCCGAAGGCTCGCGCGTCTCGATCTCCTTCAACGAGGCGCTGATCCGCGTGCTCCCGGGGGGCGATGACTGAGGGCGGGGGCACCCCCCGACGCCCCGTTGGGCGGAACATGGGGGGTGCGCCTCTTGCCCAGTCCATCGCCGAGGCGCTACTATCAAGGCAATGAAGAAGGCGAAAGGGAAGGCGTCGACGGCGCTGGCGAAAAATCCGGCCACGGTCGTCCACGGCCTTGAAGTGACCGCCGGCCGCCGGCGTTCCCGGCGGGCCTTCGGCGGAGCGGTGGTCCTGGCCGCGGCGGCCGCCTGCTCCGTGCTGGACCTCCCCGAGCCCGGCGGAGACCTCGGCCTCTTCGCGCTCGGCGTCGGCCTGGCCGCGCTCCTCCTGCGCTCCCGGCCGCGGCTCCTGGGCATCCTGACCCTGCCCACCATCGTCGCCGTGATCTATCCCCGTTTCCGCCTCGACCTCGCCACGGGGCTCTTCGCCGCCGCCGAGGCGGCCGCCATCGCGGGCGTCATCTGGTACGCCGCCTGGCGATTCGCGCGGCAGCGCGTCGCCGACGAGAAGTCGATGAGCGCCCTCGAGGCGACGATAGACGAACTCCGCGCGATCTCCATCCGCGATCCCCTGACCGGACTCTATAACCGCCGCTTCGCCTACGAGGCGGGGCGCGGGTACTCCGCCCAATCCCGGCGCTACGGCAACGACCTGCACGTCCTCATGCTCGACATCGACCACTTCAAGCACGTCAACGACGATTTCGGCCACGCGGCCGGCGACGAGGCCCTGAAGGGCCTCGCGGAGATCCTCCTCAACATCGTCAGGCAGAGCGACGTCGCGGCGCGCATCGGCGGCGAGGAGTTCCTGATCCTCCTGCCCCAGACCGGCGCCGAGGCCGCCTACAACATCGCGAACCGCATCCGCGACTCCGTGGCCGCCGCCACCTTCAAGAGCGTGCCGCGCAAGGTCACCGTCAGCCTCGGCGTCGCCGGCCTCCGCGAGGGCGAGCCCTTCGAGGACGCCGTCGAGCGCGCCGACGCCTGCCTGTACCAGTCCAAGCACTCGGGCCGGAACCGGGTCACGGTGGGGTAGCCCACATCCAAAGACCGACAGGCTCCTAGGGCGGGAAGCGCCGCGGGGCCGCTGGGTACGCTGGCGCCGCGCCGGCGGGCTCGCGCGGCCGGTACA
>DAINBW010000293.1:0-4506 GCA_036732745.1 Spirochaetales bacterium
GGCCAGGCGGAAAAGGCTGTGGCCAGGACGGGGCGGATCCTCTACCTGCCCTCGTCCTTCCAGGGCCTCCCGGTGCCCGACCCCTACCCCGAGGCCCGGATCATCACCCGGGCCATGTTCTCGGACTGGCTCAGGGAGGAGGGGGTGGCCTATGACCTTGTGGAGGGGGAAGTCCTAGCCTTTGAGCGGGGCTACCGCAAGGCGGGCATCCGATCCCTCCTCGTCCTGCCCATCCTCTTCCAGGAATACGTGGTGGGCTGCGCCAGCCTCGCCGTCAAGGACGATAGGCGGCCCGACTTTGACCTCTCGGTCCTGGAGACCTTTCAGCAGTTCACCAAGGTCCTGGCCTGGTCCCTGAAGCAGAACGGCTATTTCCGCCAGGAGGCCCGGAAGGCCAAGGACTACCCCACGAACGTGGTCGACCTCTCGGCCGGGGGCATCCTCTTTGCGACCTCCTCGGAGGAGCTCGCCACGGCCCTCCTGGCAGGCGCCCAGACCGATCTGTCCCTCCGCCTGGAGGGCAGGAGGATCCACGCCAAGGGCAGGGTCCAGAGGGTGTATAGGGATGAGAGGATCTGCTACTACGGGATAGCCTTTGAGGACCTGGAGCCCGAGGATTTCCGCTTTCTCTACGAGACCCTCTACGGCAAGGAGCTCACCGATGCCCAGGCGGCTGGCCTCCCCGGGATCGGCGGCGGGAAGGCCTAGGCCTCGGACTCGACCTGGACCCCGAGGCGACGCTTGGGAAAGTGCTTGAGCATGGCCACACAGTTGCGCTTCTGGTTGAAGACGAAGCCGCCGTTCCAGTACTCGAGGGCGGCGAAGAGGGCGTTGCCGCCGTCGTTGTCGTCGCTCTTGATGGTCCGGAAGGACACGAAGTCGGCGAGCTTCTCGTAGTCGCCGGAATCAAGGCAGGACTGGCGGCGGCGGTTGAACTCGTTCCACTTCTCGAGGTCGCGGAAGCCCTCGCCCTCGTCCTCCACGACGAGATGGGCGTGCTCGGGGCTGAAGGAATACCAGACCCGCACCTTCTTCTCGACGTCGCACTTGTTGCCGTGCTTGACGGCGTTCTTGATGATCTCGCTGATCTGCTGCTCGAGGAGGTTGATCTCCTTGATGTCCGGCGGGGCGCTCTGCACGATGAGGAGGGTGAAGTAGCGGATCTGCCGGAAATCGGAGGGGAACTCCTTGTGGAGCATGCCCGTCTTGTCGAAGAGGGGGGAATTCTCGTCGACGCGGATCTCGAGAATGCCGTTGACAATGTTCTCGTTCGTCATGGGACTCAGGCCTCCATGCGCTGGAGCGCTTCCTCGATGGTCTGGGTGATCGGGAAGTAGCCCATGAGCTTGGTGAGCTCGATGACCTTCTTGACCGAACCGTGGATGTTGGTGATCACCAGCTTGAGGTTCATCTTCTTGATCGTCGAGCAGATGTAGATGAGCGCGCCGATCCCGCTCGAGTCGATGTAGTCGACGTTCTCGAGGTTGATGATGAAGCGCTCGACCTTCTTCTCGAGCATCTTCATCACGAGTTCCTTGAGACGGTAGGAGTTGTAGAGGTCCATCTCCCCGTTGACGTCGATGATGTAGTTCTCGCCGCTCTTTCGTATCTTCAATTCCATGGGCTTACGGCTCCTCTCCTCTCATATCTTCGCCTTCAGTACCAGTACGGTTTGGTCGTCGTGCCGCCGCGACCTGCCGGAGAACTCCGCGACGTCGTCGCGGATGGCCTCGGCTATTTCCTTGGCCGGGAGATCCCGGCTGCGCAGGATGGCGTTGCCGAGGTTCTTGCGGCCGAATTGCCTGCCCTGCTCGTTCATCGCCTCGACGATGCCGTCGGTGTACATGACGAGGACGTCGCCGGGCCGGATGCGCAGGCGCTTGGCCGAATACTCGGTCGCGCGCTCGACGCCGATCGGGATGCTCTTGATGTCCACCGTCTCGATGGCGTCCGAGTCCTTCCGGTAGATGAGGAGGGGCTGGTGCGCCGCGTTGGCGAACTCCGCCTCGCCGGTCGTCGCGTCCACCGCCACGAGGGAGAGGGTCGCGAAATGGTCGAGGTCGACCTTGCCGGAGATGCCCCGGTTCACCCAGGAGAGGAGGGTCGCCGTGTCCTTGGCGGAATTCGTGATGAGGTGGAGGATGGAGCGGATCATCGCCATGACGATGCCCGCAGCCACGCCTTTGCCGGCCACGTCGCCGACCGCCAGCACCGCGCGGTCGGCCCGCGTCTGGATGACGTCGTAGTAGTCGGAGCAGACGCCGCGGGCGGGCATCGTGAAGACGCCGAAGCTGAAGGCGCCGAGGTCGGCGAGCTTCTTGGGGACGATGGTCTTCTGGACGCCCTCGGCGATCGCGGCCTCGCGCTCGATGTCGCTGCGCTCGGCGGCCTCCAGGAAGGAGAAGGAGTTGGCGACGGCGATGGAGCCGAAGTTGGCGAGGAGCTTGGCGCGGTCGAAATCGCGCTCGTCGAAGGGCTCGCCGCCCGACTTGGCCAGGGCGAGGGCGCCGATGATGCGGTCGCGGACGATGAGGGGCGCGGCGATGAAGGAGGTCAGGCGGAGCCAGGGCTCCTCGCCGTTGCGGGCCACCCGCGGATCGAGGGCCGCGTCCGCGATGAAGAGCTGCTTGCCCGTCTGGGCGACCTCGCCGAGGAGTCCCTCGCCGAGCTTGAAGCGGGCGTGGCGGACGAAGTCGACGACGCGCTCCTCCGTGCGGGGCAGGCTCTCGGGCAGCTTGAAGGGCGGCGGAAAGCTGCCGTGCACCGCGCGCACGGAGACCGCCTCCTCGAATTCCTCGGTGAGGAGGATGGCGCCGCCGTCGGCGCCCGCCTTCTCGGTGAAGACCGCCGCCATGCTGTCCAGGACTTCCTGGATGGAGAATTCGGCCTTCACCGCGGTCCCGGCGGAAAGGAGGAGCTCGTAGAGGCTGTCGATCGATTCCTCGTAGTAGCCGACCGCCTGGACGAGCTCCTTGAGGAGGATGCTCATGAACACGAAGCCGATGGCGAGGATGAGGCCGTAGAAAAGGGGCACGGCGGCGTAGTGGAAGATCGGCGATTCGGCGCCGAGGAGGGCGCCGACGACGAGGTAGGCGAGGGAACCGACGGTGAAGGGAATCCGGAAACGCAGGGCGAGGACGCGCGAGGGCGTCTCGGTCTCGTCCTTGCGCAGGGAGGGCAGGACCGCGGACGCGACGACGGGCACGACCGCGACGAAGCGCAGGACCTCGGAGGGCAGGCCGGGCGCGAAGCCGAAGAGGGCCTTGAGGCCCAGGAGCAGGGCGGCGAAGACATCGACCGCCAGGACGACCCAAAGCCCCGGACCGCGCGCGAAGGAAGAGGTCGCGACGCGGCAGAGGAGGCCGAAGAGGAGGAGATCGGAGATGCGGTAGAGGTCGGCGATGGGCAGGAAGGCGAACAGGACGTCGCGGATGGCGAGGAAGAGCACGACGAGGGTGTAGCCCGTCATCAGGCCCTCGGTCTCGCGGCGCCTGAGATAGAGGAACACCGCGCCGAGAACGGGCGCGAGGACGAGCTTGACGAGAAGCGGGCCGCTCAGTGCCTGTGCGATGCTGACCGAATCCATTAGCGATCCTCTTCGCGGGTGAACGATGCGGCTATGCGCGCGCGGGGGCGGGCAGGCGCGAAGGCACGCGCCGGCGGGAAAGGCCGCCCTCGACCGGCGCAAGTGTAGCATCCGGCAAAAGCGGGCGTCAAGTTTATTCAGGGAAGGGGATTGGAATAATACGTCCTGATGCGGTTGAACAGCTCGAGGCTCCTCGGCTCGGCGGAGGCGAGCTCGAAGCCGGCCTCCAGGGTCCCTTCGTCCCGGCGGATCCATTTCACGAGGGCGGAAATGGAGAAGATGTCGATCCCGAGCTCCTCGAAGCCGAGTTCGAGCTCGATCGGGCCTCCGACCTCCAGGTCGAAGTCCTCGGGGAAGAGCCCCCGAAAACCGCCGCCGCTCACGTCGGCGACATAGCCGATCCGGCCACGGAAGCGCAGCAACACGCGGGCGAAACTCCGGTCGCGGCTGTCGCCGCGGCGTTCGTCGCTCATCTTCCGACCTCCTCGAGGGGGGAAAGCTCCTCGACCTCGTCGAACGTCTCCGCCGCTTGGCCGCGGGCCCCGGGGCCGGGCGCGGCGCCGGTTTCGACGATGGGAAGGCCGAGATCGATGCGCGTGCCCTTCACGAGGCCCGAAAACCAGGGACAGGGCCGGTCCGAGCGGTCCACGAAGGACAGGGAAAAGCGGGGAAAGGTCTTCTTGGCCACATAGAGCCCCATGCCGAAGCGGCTGCCGCCGTAGCGGCGCTGGTATTCGGCGAAGGAGTCGCTGAGGAGATCGACCGTCTCCACCGGGGCGTCGAGGTCGTAGGGCAAGAGGCTGGGATCGAAACCCCTGCCCGAGTCGAGGACGGAGATTTCGAGATCGGAGCCGACGGCGTTGAAGCTGACCTTGACGGGTTCGCGGATGCCGCGCTCCCGGTGGGCGCGCATGGAATTG
>DAINBW010000294.1:0-4487 GCA_036732745.1 Spirochaetales bacterium
GCTCCCCCGCCCGGGTTCGAACCAGGGACCCAGTGGTTAACAGCCACTTGCTCTGCCAGCTGAGCTACAGGGGATCGCTCTCTCTCGAAAGCGGGGTTACTATAGCCAGCCGAAAAAAGATTGTCAAGTATTTTGCCGCGCCTCGCGTTTATTTCGGCTTCTTTTTGCCCTTCGCCGCCGCCGGTTCGGCCGCCTTTTTGGCCTTGGATGGAGCCGGCTTGGCCGCCGCGGCGGGCTTGGAGGCGGCCTTGCCGGCCTCCTTTTTCGCCGCCTTCGGAGCAGGCTTGGCCGGGGCCTTGGCGCCGGATTTCTTGGCCTCGGCGGCGGCGAGGAGGCCGCCCTTGGAGGCGGGCTTCGGGGACTCCGCGGCTTGCTTGGCGGCGGGCTTGGCCGCGACGGCCTTGGCCGCGGCGGGTTTGGGCGCGGGCTTCTTGGCGGCGGAGGCCTTGGAGGCCGCGGCGCCCGCCGTCTTGGCCGCCGGGGAGCCGGCGGACTTGGAGGGGGCCTTGCCGGCGGGAGCGTCGAAGAGGCCCGGCGTTTCGGCGGAGGGCGCGCGAGCGAGCTCGGGGCCGCGGGCGGAGAGGGCCTCCTTGGAGGCCAGGCGGACGCCGTTGGCCTTGATGCCCTTGACCTCGAAGTCCTCGACGCGGAATTCCTCGTCCTTGATCTTCTGCCGGGGCTTGGGGACGTAGGCGACGGCGAAGGGCGAGGCGGGGGCGGCGGTGAACCAGAGGACCTGGGCGCCCTCGGGGAGGAGCTGGTAGTCCTTGTTCATGATCCAGCCCTCGATGCGGAAGCGCTTGACGTGCGGGTAGCCGTGCTCGGCGTCGCGGTACACGAGGGTGAAGACGACGCCGGACAGGGCCTCCTTCTCCGCGATGGCGCAGTGGAGCATGCCCTGGTCGACGAAGAGGCGCTCGGGCAGGGGCACGACGGACCAGAGGCCCGAGCGGCGCAGCACGAGGATCTTGTCGTAGGGGGAGACCTGGAGGATCGCGTCGCCGGAGGAGACGCTGGTGCCGAGGTAGCCCGTCTGGCGGTCGTAGCGGAGGGCGATGTCGCGCCGGGCCACTTCCTTGGCGTCCACGCGGGCGAAGCCGGCGAGTTCGGTCTTGCGCGCCCAGGAGGGCTCGAGGCGCTTCCTGAGGCCGTCCAGGTAGCCGACCGCGTAGCCGACGAGGTCGGCGAGGTGGGCGCGCACCTCCTTGAGCCGGGCCTTGATGCGCTCCATCTCGGCCTTGGCCTTCTCGATGTCGTAGAGCGAGATGCGGCGGATCGGGATCTTGAGGAGGCGCTCCACGTCCTCGAGGGTGACGTCGCGCCGGATTTCCTTCTTGTAGGGAAGGAGCCCGTCGACGACCGCCTTGGCCACGGCCTCCTGGGTCTTCTTGGTCTCGATCGCCTTGTAGACGCGCTCCTCGATGAAGATGCGCTCCAGGGTGCGGGCGTGGAGGTCGTCGAGGAGCTCGCGCTCCTCGATCTGGAGCTCGGACTTGAGGATGCCGAGGAGCTTGTCCGCGTGGTGGCGCACCGCCTCCGTCGCGGTCATCTGGACCGGGTAGTCGTCCTTGATGACGAGGAAGTTGCACGATATCGACTGCTCGCACTCCGTGAAGGCGTAGAGCGCGTCCACGACCTCCTCGGCGTAGACGCCGCGCTGGAGCTTGATCTCGATCTCCACGCTCTCCGTCGTGAAGTCGCTGATGGAGGCGATCTTGATGCGGCCGGCCTTGGCCGCCGCCTCCACGCTCTCTATGAGGCTCTCCGTCGTGGAGCCGAAGGGGATCTCCCGGATGACGATGCGCTTGGGGTCGGAAAGGTCGAGCTTGGCGCGCACGCGCACCTTGCCCATGCCGTCCGCGTACTCCGAGACGTCGGCTATGCCGCCGGTCGGGAAGTCGGGGTGGAGCTGGAAGCGCTTGCCCTGGAGGCAGGCGATCTCCGCCTTGAGCACCTCCACCGGGTTGTGCGGGAGGATCTTGGTGCTCATGCCGACCGCGATGCCCTCGGCGCCGATCATGAGGAGGACGGGCGCCTTGGCGGGGAAGGCGACGGGCTCCTTGTTGCGGCCGTCGTAGGACTCCTCGTAGGGGGTCGTCTTCGGGTTGTAGAGGACGTCCTTGGCGAGGGGCGTGGCGCGGCACTCGATGTACCTGGCGGCGGAGGCCTCGTCCCCGGTGTAGAGGTTGCCGAAGTTTCCCTGCTTGTCGATGAAGAGTTCCTTGTTCGCGAGGACGACCAGGGCCGAGTAGATCGAGGCGTCGCCGTGCGGGTGGTACTTCATGCAGTGGCCGACCACGTTGGCGACCTTGTGGTACTTCCCGTCGTCCATCTCGAAGAGGGAGTGGAGGATGCGCCGCTGGACGGGCTTGAGGCCGTCGTCGATGTCGGGTATCGCGCGGTCCTTGATGACGTAGGACGCGTAGTAGAGGAAATTCTCGTTGAAAAGCTTCTTGACGTATGCCATTGGGATTCCTTACAGGTCGCTCACGAGGTTTTTCATGATGTAGTCCCGGCGCTCCGGCGTGTTCTTGCCCATGTAGAAGGCCAGCACCTCGGGCACCGCCTTCAGGGTCTGCACGTCCACGCGCACGAGGCGGATGTCCTCGCCGATGAACTGGCCGAACTCGCTCGGGTTGATCTCGCCGAGGCCCTTGAACCGCGTGACCTCGGCGCCGGGAAGGGCGGCGGTGGCCTCGTCGCGCTCCTTGGCGCTGTAGCAGTAGCGGGTCTCCTTCTTGTTGCGCACGCGGAAGAGGGGCGTCTCCAGGATGTGGACGCGGCCCTGCGTGACGAGCTCCTCGAAGTAGGCGAGGAAGAAGGTGAGGAGGAGGTTCCGGATGTGGAAGCCGTCGTAGTCGGCGTCCGTCGCGATGATGATGCGCCCGTAGCGGAGGTCCTCGAGGCTGTTCTCGATGCCGAGGGCCATCATCATGTTGTAGAGTTCCTCGTTCTTGTAGATCGCGGTGCGCTTCCGCGCGTACATGTTCTCCGGCTTGCCGCGCAGGGAGAAGACCGCCTGGGTCATGACGTTGCGCGAACTCACGATGGAGCCCGTGGCGGAGAGGCCCTCCGTGAGGAAGATCATGCTCTCGTCGCCCTCCGGGCCGTCGCCGAGGTGGCGCTTGCAGTCCTTGAGCTTGGGGATCTTGAGCTCGATGCGCTTGGCGGCCTCCTTGGCCTCCTTCTTGACCACGTTGAGCTCGGTGCGCAGGCGCTCGTTGGAGACGATCTTCTCCTGGAGGCGCTTGGCCGCGGCGGGGTTCCGGCGGAGGTAGTCGTCGACGCCGCGCTTGACCTCCTGCATGATCCAGGGCTTCACGTCCGAGTTGCCGAGCTTGTTCTTGGTCTGGCTCTCGAAGACCGGGTCCTTGAGCTTGACCGCGACGGCCGCCGCGATGCCCTCGCGCACGTCCTCGCCCCGGTAGGAGGCCTGGAAGAACTCGTTGACCGCCTTGAGGAAGCCCTCCCGGAAGGCCGAGAGGTGGGTGCCGCCGTCGGAGGTGTGCTGGCCGTTGACGAAGCTGAAGTACTCCTCGCCGTACTCGCCGTTGTGGGTGAAGGCGAACTCGATGCGGTCGCCGCGCCAGTAGCCGATATCGTACAACGCGCCGTCGCCCACCTCGTCGGACAGGAGGTCGAGGAGGCCGTTCTTCGAGGCGAACTCCTGGCCGTTCAGGACGATGGTCAGGCCGGCGTTCAGGTAGGCGTAGTTCCAGGCGCGGCGCTCCACGTACTCCATGTTGAAGGCGTAGTCGCCGAAGATCTTGGGGTCCGGCGTGAACTCGACGAGGGTGCCCGCCTTCTCCCGCGTCTTGCCCTCGCGTTGCGCGACGAGGACGCCCCGCTCGAAGATCGCCTCGAAGAAGGCGCCCTCGCGGTGGGAGACGACGCGGAAGCGCTCCGAGAGCGCGTTGACCGCCTTCGTTCCCACGCCGTTGAGGCCGACGGAGAACTGGAAGACGTCGTCGTTGTACTTGGCGCCCGTGTTGATCGTCGACACGCAGTCGATGACCTTGCCGAGCGGGATGCCGCGCCCGAAGTCGCGGACGGCGACCGTCCCGTTCTCGATCCTGACGTCGATCCGGGTGCCCGCCCCCATGATGAACTCGTCGATCGCGTTGTCGACGACTTCCTTGAGGAGGATGTAGATGCCGTCGTCCTTGTTCGACCCGTCGCCGAGGCGCCCGATGTACATGCCCGTGCGGAGGCGGATGTGCTCGAGGGAGGTGAGGGTCTTGATTTTCGACTCGTCGTAGTTCTTGGATGCTGACTTGGCCATGGTTGGCCGAATTCTAGCACGGGAGCGCCCGGCTTGAAAAGGATCAGTTATCCCCGCCGGCGCCGGGACGGCCCGGCGCTCGGTGAGCCCCTGGCGGGCGCGCCGGCCGAGGCCCCGGCGGGCCGAGCTCGTCCCCCCCTCTCGGCCGTGAAAGGGCGCGGGCTCCCGCCGCGGGGGCGCCGGCCGCCGGGGCGCCGGCCGCGGG
>DAINBW010000295.1:0-4481 GCA_036732745.1 Spirochaetales bacterium
CGCCGCCCGAACCCCCGCGGGTGACGGACCGCGGCATGGCCTTCGCGCTCGGTCCCGACGGCTCGTCGAAGCCCCTGCCCGTCCTCGAGGACTCGGACGAAACGACGAAGCTCCGCGTCGAGCTCGGCGGCCTCCTCCCGGATCTCGCGGCCCTGGCCTTCCGCAACCGCGACACGACGCGGCGCCTCGAGGTGGTCTCGGCGCGGGTCTACGACCCGGCGGAGACCGGCGGCTTCAAGCCCAAGCGCCCCGTCTCCACGGCGGAGGACGCCGTCGTCGCCGTGGACGGGATCGAGGTGACGCGGCCGACCAACGAGATAGCCGACATCGTCCCGGGCGTCACCCTGAACGTGAAGGCGGCGGGCGACAAGCCGGTGCGCCTCGACGTGGCCCCGGACCGCGAGGCGGTCAAGGAGGCGGTGATCGCCCTCGTGGGCAACTACAACCGCCTGATGGCGGAGATCAACATCCTCTCGCGGGCGGACGAGCGCCTGATCACCGAGATCTCCTATTTCACCGACGAGGAGAGGAAGGCGGCCAAGGAGAAGCTCGGCCTCTTCCAGGGCGACTCCACGCTTTCGCTCCTCCGGACGAGCCTCCAGCGCACGATGATGAATCCCTACGAAACCCGCGCCGGCGACGCGATGGCCCTGCTCTCCCAGCTCGGCGTCGCCACGGACGCGCGCCGGCCGGGCGGCGGCCAGGGTTTCGAGGCCAACAAGATGCGCGGCTATCTCGAGATCGAGGAGGACGTCCTCGACAAGGCCCTCGCGGAGAACTTCGAGGCCGCCCGCGAGCTCTTCGGCTCCGATTCCGACGGGGACCTCATCGTGGACTCCGGCGCGGCCTTCGCGATCGACAGCCTGATGAAGCCCTACGTCGAGACGGGCGGCATCGTCACGCTGAAGACGAGGACGCTCGACACCCAGATCGCGGGCGAAAAGCGGACGATCGAGGACCTGGACCGGCAGCTCGCGCGGAAGGAAGACGAGCTCAAGCGCAAGTACGGCATGATGGAGGGAGCCCTCAACCGCATGGAAGGCAGCTCCTCGCAGATAGACAACTTCACGAAACAGCAGGGCGGCAACTAAGGCAATGCCCTCGGAAGGAGCCACAACATGGACATCCTGGTGAACGGCGAACCCTTCGCCCTCGAGCTCCCCCCGGGCGCCACCGCGGGAGAGGCCCTGTCCCTGGCGGACGAGATCCTCGAGCGCGCCGGCGCCGTCATCGTCGGCCTCAAGGTCGACGGCAAGCGCCTCGACGCCGAAGGCATCCCCGCCGTCGGCGAGCTGCCGGCCGCGAGCGTCGGCCGCATCGAGATCGAGTCGGAGTCCGCGGCCGGCGTCAGGGGCAAGTCCCTGACGACCCTCCTCGAGCTCCTGGCCCTGTCCCGCGACACGGCCGCCCTCGAATCGAGCCCCGACTGGCCCGCCCTCGCCTCCGGCGCCGCCGAGCTCGCGGAGGCCTTTTCCGGGCTCTTCTCCGCGGACGAGCTTTCCTTCGTCCAGGGCTTCGCCGACCTCGTCGGCAAGGCCGCCGACGCGCCCGACGCGGCGCTCCGCCGCGAGATCGGCGTCCGCGCGGAGGCCATCGCGGGCCTGGCGCGCGAGCGCCTCGCGGAGATCGAGAATCCCGCGGAGGAGATGCGCAAGGCGGCCGTGCTCTACCGAAACCAGGCCGCCGAGCTCGGCGAACTCCCCGTCCTCCTCCAGACCGGCAAGGACGAGCGCGCGATGAAGGCGATCCTCCTCTTCATCGAGACCTTCAACAAGGTGATCCGCATCATCCCCGAGCTGCGGCGGCTCGGCTTCGACACCGAGTCCCTGCGCGTGGACGGCCAGTCCCTGCCGGAGTTCTACGCGTCCTTCAACGAAATCCTCCGGGGCCTCTCCAAGGCCTTCGAGGACCGGGACGCCGTCCAGATCGGCGATCTCGCCGAGTACGAGGTCGCGCCGCGGATGGCCAGCTTCTTCAGCGCGGTGGAGGGGGCGCTGGAACGCAAATGAACAAGTTCCTGATCCTCGCCCAGCTGTATTGGAAGAAGGAAGACCCGCGGGAGTCCACGACGATCCTCCTCGTGTTCGGCGTCCTCGCCCTCGTCGTCGTGGTCTACCAGGTGATCAAGCAGGTCGGCGGCCAGGGGAGCCTCGGCGGCGGCTCCGCGGGCGGCTTCAACCGCGGCGGCTTCCGGCGGGCGGCCCGCGCCGCGGGCCTGGCCGAGGAAGAGCTCCGCTTCCTCGAGGACTACGGCAAGGCCATGCGCCTCACGAACGCGGAGTTCGTCTTCAAGAACAAGACCAAGCTCGACGGCTTCCTCAAGGACGTGTACCGCCACATCGAAAAGAACTCGGAATCGGAAGCGGTCGCCGAGGAGAGCAAGGCGCGGCTCTTCGCCATGCGCGAGCGCCTGGCGCGGCGGGAGGCCCTCGGCGCGCCGGTGACCTCGACGCGCCAGCTCGGCCGGGGCGCCCCCATTTCGTTCATCGCGCCCGGCGAGGAGAACTACCCCTCGCTCATCGTGGCCGTGGAGCCCGGCGGCATCGCCGTGGAACCCGCGCACGACGCCTACGGCGCGGCCATCCGCTTCCGCAAGGGAACGAAGCTCTCCTGCTTCTTCTACACGAAGGGCCACCAGGGCTACCAGTTCACCGCGCGCGTCGCCGGCTGGGAGCGGCTCGGCCCCAAGGAAGTGATGATCCTCTCCCACAGCGACGCGGTGAGCGCCCTGCCCGTCCGCAGCCACGTCCGCCGCGAGATCCGGGTGCCCTGCTCCTTCTACCACGTCTCCGTGACCAAGGAACGCGTCCGCGGCAAGGAGAAGTCGAACGCGCGCGTCGAGGGCATCGCCTATCCCGGCACGATCGTCGACCTCTCCGCGGGCGGGCTCGGCCTGCAGACCGCCAATCCCTTCGAGGCGGGCGATTTCGTGAAGATCGAATTCAACCCCGGCGCGGGAAACCTGGCCGCCTTCGGCAAGGTGGTCCGCATGAACCGGCTCAAGGGCTCGGGCGGCGTCATGCACCTCCAGTTCGTCAAGATCTCGCAGCGGAGCCTCAACGCGATCCTGGGCAGCGTGTTCGGCTATGCCGAATGAGCGATGGCCGGAACGGCTCAACTTGACCCGCTCCGGCGCATTCCGTAGAATGAACCTATGCGGATAATCGAGCTCAAGGACCTCCGGCGCAAGGAGACTCCCCTTCACTACATCAGGGAATTCACGGGGATCGCCGTCCTCGAGCGCGAGGGAAAGGTCTTCGAGAAGGCCCTGGTCTTCACCGTCGAGCGGCGCCCCAGCGGCGCGCCGGAGGTGAGCGCGAGGTTCGTCGAGGAGCCCGAATGGCCCATCCTGCCCCTCTTGAGGTCGATCAAGGACCTCGTCACGGAACTCGACAAGAGCGGGGGCCTGCCCTGAAGCAGCTTGAACTCAGGAGCCCCGAGGAGACCGAAGCGCTCGGCGAGCTCATAGGCCGCCGGGCCGCCGGCGGCCTCGTCATCGCCTTCCGCGGGGACCTCGGCGCCGGCAAGACGGTGATGGCCAAGGGCGTGGCCCGCGGCCTCGGCGTCGAGGACGAGGTGACGAGCCCGACCTTCACCGTGGTGTCCGAGTACGAAGGGAGGCTCCGCCTCCACCACATGGACGCCTATCGCCTCTCCGGTCCCGCCGACTTCGCGGAAATCGGCGGCGAGGATCTCCTGGCCGACCGCGGGTCGATTTGCCTCGTCGAATGGAGCGAGCGCATCGAGGCGGCCCTGCCCGCCGACGCCGCCCGCATCGAGCTTTCGGTCCTGCCCGACGGGACCCGTCGCGCCCGCGTCGAGGGCGCCGCCCTCGAGGAGCTCCTCCCATGAACGTCCTCGCCATCGACGCGGCCTCCTCCCTCCTGTCCGTCGCGCTGAAGACGGATTCGGGCTCGGCCGAGGCGAGCCTGGACCTCGGCCTCAAGCACGCGGAGCGGCTCATGGATCTCGTCGACTTCTGCCTGGGTAGGGCGGGCCTCGCGCCGGCCGACCTCGACCTCATCGCCTGCTCCGCGGGCCCCGGGTCCTTCACGGGGCTCCGCATCGGCATGGCGACGGCCAAGGGTTTGGCCTTGGCCCTCGGCAAGCCCTTTGTCGCCGTGCCGACCCTCGACTGCCTGGCCTGGGGCCGCGAGGCCTTTCCCGGCGCCGTCGCGCCGATCCTGGACGGCAAGAAGGGCCGCGTCTACGCGGCGATCTACGAGCGCGGCGAGCGCGTGGGCGATTGGCTCGACGTGCCACTTGCGCGCCTCGCGGCCCTGCTCGATACTTACCCGCGGGCGCTCGTCACGGGCCCCGACGCCGACTTGTTCGAGGAACTCGCCGCGGAGCGGAGCGGTTTTTCCATCGATCGCCGCGGGCGCGATCCGGCAGCGCGGGCGCTCGCGGAGCTGGCCCTTGAACGCTTTGCCCGGCTGGGTCCTTCGGCCCCGGACGAAGGACCGCTCTATCTCCGGCCG
>DAINBW010000296.1:0-4446 GCA_036732745.1 Spirochaetales bacterium
TGCGGCTGACCGCGGGGGCGTCGCTGGGTCCGTTCGCCTCGTCGCCGGACGGCCGGGTGTCCGGCGGCATCAACGAGGTCATCCCCCTCGTCCTCCTGGCGGCAGTCGCCCTCGACGTCTATCCGTTATAATCGAAGCATGGCCCGCTACCTCGTCTGCGTCACGGGAGCCTCCGGCTCGATCTACGGCCTCCGCCTCCTCCGCGCCCTCGCCGCCTCCGGCGCCGAGCTCCACGTCGTCGCCTCCTCATGGGGCGAACGCGTGGCGGCCGAGGAGACCGGCCGGAGCCTCGACGCCTGGCTCGTGGCGATCGGCGCCGAATCGGGGGCGCGCATCGCGCGGCACGCGGCCGACGATCTCGCGGCCCCGGTGGCCTCGGGCTCCTTCCGCCTCGACGGCACGGTCGTCGCGCCCTGCTCCATGGGCACGGCGGGCGCGCTGGCCTCGGGCCTGTCCGCGAACCTCGTCCACCGGGCGGGGGCGGTGGCGCTCAAGGAGGGCTGGCCCCTCGTCCTCGTGCCGAGGGAGTCCCCGCTCTCCCTCGTCGACCTCAGGAACCTCACGGCGTTGGCCGAGGCCGGCGCCGCGATCATGCCCGCAAGCCCGGGCTTCTACCATCGCCCCGCGACCATCGAAGAACTCGTCGACGGCTTCGTCGGTCGGGTCCTCGACCGCCTCGGGGCGACCAATCCCCTGGCGAGGCCCTGGACGGGGCCCGCCCTTCACCAAGGAGACTGATCATCATGAAGCTTCACGCCAAGGCCGCCGCGCTCGGCCTCATTCTCGCCGCGCTCGCCTCCTCCCCCGCCGCCGCCGCGCCGGCCGCCGCCGAACTCAAGGTCGGCGTCCTCCCCGACGCCGATTCCCTCCCCCTCCTCGTCGCCGACGCGGAAGGCCGCTTCGCCCGCGAGGGCGTGAACGTGAAGCTCGTGCCCTTCAAGACGGCGATCGAGCGCGACGCCGCCCTCCAGGCCGGCGCCGTGGACGGCGTGGTCTCCGACCTCCTCGCCGCGGCCCTCGCGACCCAGGGCGGCTTCGAAGTTCGCGTCACGAGCCTCACGGACGGCCGCTACGGCATCGTCAGCGCCCCCGGCTCCGGCCTCGCCAAGGCCCAGGATCTCCGCAACGTCGAGATCGGCATCTCCTCGAACACCATCATCCAGTACGCGGTCGACTCCCTCCTCTCCAAGGCCGGCCTTCCCGCCGCGGAGATCAAGGGCCTCGCCGTGCCGAAGATCCCGGTGCGCATGGAGCTCCTCCTCACGGGCCAGCTCAAGGCCGCCTGCCTCCCCGAGCCCCTCCTCACGGCGGCCCAGGAGCGCGGCGCCAAGCTCGTCGCCGCCAGCGACGATTCGGGCCTCCGCGCCGGCGTCCTCCTCTTCACGAAAAAGACCGTCGACGAGCGCCAGGCCGAGCTCAAGGCCTTCTACCGCGCCTACGCCGGCGCCGCCGCCGCCATCAACGCCGACCAGGCCAAGTACCGCCCCTTCCTCGTGGAGAAGGCGGGCTTCCCCGCCGAGGTGCAGGCCTCCTACCGCTTCGTCCGCTACGAGAAGCCGCGCCTTCCCTCCGAGGCCGACGTGACCGCGGTGCTCTCCTGGATGGGAGCCAAGGGACTCCTCAAGGCCTCCTTCGCGCCCGCCTCGATCCTCGATGGCAGGGCCCTGGCCGGCCTCTAGCCCTCCGCCGCGGCCGGCCGTGCTCGAGCTCCAAGGGGTCAGCGTCGCCTATCGCGTCCAAGGCGGCGCGCTCCTCGCCGTCGAGGGCGCCTCGGCGTCCTTTCCCGAGGGCGCGATATGCGCGCTCATCGGCCCCTCGGGCTGCGGCAAGACGAGCCTCGTCCAGGCCGCGGCCGGCCTCCTCAAGCCCTCCGCGGGCCGCGTCCTCGTCTCCGGGGAGGAGCTCGCGGGGATACGCGGGCGCACCGCCGTCATCTTCCAGGACTTCGGGCTCCTCCCCTGGAAAACGGTGGAAGGCAACGTCGAGCTGCCCCTCGCCCTCCGCGGCGTCCCGGCCCGCGGGCGCCGCGAGCGCGTCGCCCCCCTCCTCGCCGAGCTCGGGCTCGCCGGCTTCTCCTCCTACTTCCCGGCCCGGCTCTCCGGCGGCATGCGCCAGCGCGTCGCCATCGCCCGGGCGCTCGCCTCGGAGCCCGACCTCCTCCTCATGGACGAGCCCTTCTCCAGCCTCGACGCGCTGACGCGGGAGAGCCTGCAGGAAAGTCTCCTCGAGGTCGTCCGGCGCCGCCGCATGACCGTCGTCATCGTGACCCATTCCATAGAGGAGGCCGCCTTCCTGGCCGACCGGACCTACGTCATGGCAGGCCGCGCCCCCGGCCGCATCGCCGCGATGGTCGACGCCGCCGCGCGCCGCGCCGATCCCGACGCGGCCTTGGGCGCCGCCGGGGCCGCGGCCTTCCGCGGCAGCCCCCGCTATTTCGAGCTCTGCGTCGAGCTCCGCCGCGCCCTCGAATCCGCCGGCTCCGCCGAGTCCGCGGAGGAGTCGGCGTGAGCGCGGTCCGCCCCGCCGCCGCGCGGCTCGCCCGCGCCGTGGCCTCCTCCAAGTCCCTGCGGGCCCTCGCGGCCCTCGCCGCGATCCTCGGCCTATGGACCGCGGCCGCCGCCCTCGTCGCCAAGCCCTTCCTCCCCGCGCCGGGCCTCGTCCTCGGCAGGCTCGCCTCGCGGATCGGCGACGGCTCCCTGGCCTTCCACACGTTGGCCTCGGCGCGGCGGATCCTTCTCGCGCTCGCGCTCGCCTCCCCCCCCGCCGTGGTCCTCGGCCTCGCGGCCGGCCGCTCGCGGCGACTGGACGCCTTCGTCTCGCCCTTCGTCTATCTCCTCCACCCCCTGCCCAAGGTCGCCTTCCTCCCCGTCATCATGCTCTTCTTCGGGCTCGGCGACGGCGCCAAGGTCTTCCTCATCGGCCTCATCATCTTCGGCCAGATCCTGGTCGCGGCGCGCGACGCGGCGCGGGCGGTGCCCCCGGCCCTCCTCGATTCGGTCCGCTCCCTCGGCGCCGGCCGCCCGGCCCTCGTGCGGCACGTCGTCTTTCCCGCCGCCCTGCCCTCCCTCCTCACGGCCCTCCGCGTCGGCCTCGGTACCGCGATCGCGGTGCTCTTCCTCGCCGAGACCTTCGCCACGGAATCGGGGCTCGGCTGGTACATCATCGACGCCTGGTCGCGGGTCGACTACGTCGACATGTACGCCGCGATAGCCGCGCTCTCGGCCTTCGGCTTCCTCTGCTTCGCCCTCGTCGACCTCGCCGAGGCGACGCTCTGCCGCTGGCGCCGCACGGACTAAAGGCCCCGGGCCGGCCGCCAGGCGCCGAATCGCCCGGCGCGGACGCATCGACCGCCAAGCGCCGACTCGCCCGGCGCGGCCGCATCGGCCGACCAGCGCCGGACAACGCGCGGTCGGACAACGCGCGGTCGGCTAATGCGCCGACGGCCAACGCTCCGTCGGGCCGGGCCCGCCGAGGGTGCCGATTCCGACGGACAGGAAGGGCGACGGAAGCGCCGCCGACCCGAGACCCAAGCCCGCCACCGCCCTGAGGGCAAAGCCCCGGCCGACCCGCAGCGCGGCGCCGAGCCCGCCTTCCGCCAGGACCCGCGGTTCGAGGCCGCGGTCGGCCTCGAAAACGGCGCCACCGGACAAGCGGGCCAGGATGAACAGATCGGCGGGGACGACCGTACCCAGGCGCCCGCCCCGCCAGCGCGCCTCGGCGCCGAGTCCCAGCACGCCATCCCCGGTTCCGCGCGCGGCGTCCGAGGCCATTCCGAGGAAGATTCCGCCGAGCGAATGTCGCTCGGACCGCGGGATGCCCCCGCCCGTCGGCGCCAGCCATGAAAGGTCGCCGGCCGCCAGGCCCGTGAGCTCCAGCGTGAGGCGGCGGGCCAGGGGAAGGGC
Source organism: Spirochaetales bacterium (assembly GCA_036732745.1). Lineage (GTDB taxonomy): Bacteria > Spirochaetota > Spirochaetia > Treponematales > Rectinemataceae > JAEUJG01. Next base: position 3,903 of record DAINBW010000296.1, read on the forward strand.
GGCCGTGGCGCCGAGGCTGAGGCCAGCGGAGGAGACTTCCCCTCCTAAGGCGGGATCCGACCAGCGGGCGCTCGCCAGCCACGCGAAGCCGCGCTCGGGAAGGACCGCCGCGGAGCGCCGGTCCGCGGCGACGGACAGGGTCAGGCCGCCCCTCCTTTTCCCCTCGGACCAGACGAGGCCTCCGGCCGGGCCGCCGTCGAGAATGGCGGTGCCGTCCACTGCCTCGTAGGACCAGCCCAGCGACAGGACGGCGCGCGGGCCGAGGGCGAACCCGAGCCGCCCCCCGAACGCGAAGGTCCTGGTCCGCGACCGAAAGCCGGGAGCCGAGGGATCGCCCGAGGGCGCGCGGGAACGCGACTCGCTCGCGCCGTAGCGCGCGAAGGGACTCAGGAAGCAGGGGCCGAAGGGCTGAAAATACTCCAGCCGCAGGCCCTCGTCGCCGAACAGCGCCGCCTCCGCGACGAGGGCGGAGCCGACGCCCGTGAGACCGCCGAGATGCAGGCCCGACCGCAGCGACAGCGAGGTCTCCGCGTCGGCGCCGGCG
>DAINBW010000297.1:0-4444 GCA_036732745.1 Spirochaetales bacterium
CCGTATCGCCGCCGGCGTCGTCAAGGGACGGAGGGTCGTCGAGGGCCTCCGCGGCATCGTCTCCCCCGCCACGCCGGAGGCCTACCGAAGGGCCCTGGATGAGGGCCTCATTGCGATATTCCTGGAGGCCGGCTTCTGCGTCTCCGCCTTCGAGATCGACCACGGCTTCGCGCGGCTCCTCGGGCGCTGCTTCGGCGGCCGGCCCGGCTTCAACCTCGTCGAGGGCGACTTCCTCAAGACCTGGAAGGGCGCGCTCGCCGCCGGCGGCGCCCCCGCGGCCGTCTTCGGCAATTTGCCCTACAACGTGGCGAACATGATGGTCGCCCTCCTCATCGAGCGCTACCCCGAGGCCCTGGCCGCCGCCCGCGGTTCGGCCGCCCCCCTGCCGCCGCCGCCCATGGTCTTCACCGTGCAGAAGGAGGCGGCCCTGCGCATGGCGGCCAAGCCCGGCACCAAGGACTATTCGGCCTTTTCGGTGCTTTGCTCCTCCGCCTGCAAGGTGCGGATCCTCTTCGACCTCGGCGCCGGATCCTTCTGGCCCGTGCCGAACGTGACGAGCTCCGTCGTCGTGCTCACGCCGCGGCCTGATCCCATCGCGGCGGAGGACCGCCTCGGCTTTTCCGCCTTCGTGCGTTCGGGCTTCTCCTCCCGGCGGAAGACCCTCAAGAACAACCTTAAGGCGACCGGCCGGGCCGAGGCCGACATCGCCGGCGCTCTCGAGGCCCTCGGGCTCCCGCCCGCCGTCCGCGCCGAGGCCCTGAAGCCCGAGGAGCTCGCGGCGGTGTTCGCGCGGCTTTCGGGACGCGATCTTGCCAACCCGGGCCCAAAGGGCCTATGATGGGACGCCATGACTGAAGTCCAGATCAACACGATCGACGAAGAGCAGCTCGACACCGTCCTGGCGGGCGACGTCGAGTTTTCCGGCTCCATGACCTTCAAGAAGCCCCTGATGATCAAGGGCCGGGTGAGCGGCGTCATCCGCTCCGAAAGCGAGCTCTACATCGACGAGAAGGCGAGCGTCGAGGCGGACATCCAGGCCGCCGTCGTCTCCGTGCGCGGCGCCGTGAAGGGCGACATCGCCGCCCGCGAACGGGTGGAGCTTTTCGCGACGAGCTCGGTGGACGGCGACGTGACCGCGCCCCAGGTGACGATGGAGACCGGCTGCCGCTTCAACGGCGTCTGCCGGATGACCGCTCCCGTCCTCGATGCGCGCTAGGCTCCTTCGCGGGGCCGCTTTCCTCCTCCTCGGCCTCGCGCTCCTGTCCGCGGCCTCCGCCCAGGCGGCCAAGACGGACGCCCTCAAGCTCTACCTGGACGGGAAGAGCGAGGAGGCGCGCGTGGCGACCCTGGCGGAGATCGCGGCCGATCCCCAGAACCTCGAGTCCTACGTCGTGCTCTGCTGGAGCCTCCTTGCCCTGGAGCGCTGGGCCGACGCGGAGAACTACGCCCTCAAGGCCTACGCGATCCGGCGGGATCCGCGCGTCGTCGAGATCCTCGGCGAGGCTTCCTTCATGCTCGGCCGCAACGAGACTTCCCTGCGCTACTTCCAGTCCTATGTCGCGGCCCTGCCCGAGGGCACGCGGGTCGGCGTCGCCTACTACCACATGGGCGAGCTCTACCTCCGCATGGGGCGTTTCGCCCACGCCGACATAGCCCTGACCTCCGCCCTGCAGTTCGCGCCCTCCAACGCCCGCTGGTGGGTCCGCCTGGGCTGGGCCCGCGAAAAGGCGAACGACGCCCAGGGAGCGCTGCGCGCCTACGGCGAGGCCCTGCGCCTCGATCCCCGCCTCGAGGACGCGATCCTCGGCAAGGAAAGGGTCGCCGCCCGCGCCCGCTAGATGGAACTTCGCGTCGCCTTCGGCACCCTCGGCTGCAAGCTCAACCAACTCGAATCCGAATCCCTCGCCGACGCCTTCCGCCGCGTCGGCGCCCGTCTCGTGCCGCTGGAGGACGAGGCGGAGCTGTTCGTCCTCAACACCTGCACCGTCACCGCCAAGGCCGAGCGCACGGCGAGGCGCCTCATCCGCCAAGCCTTGGCCGCCAATCCCGCGGCGGTCGTCCTGGCGACGGGCTGCTACGCCGAGCTCGAAGCCGAGGCGCTCGCGGCGATCGACGACCGGGTCCTCGTCCTTCCCGGCGGCGCGAAGGCCGCCATCCTCGCCCTCGCGGCCCACCTCAAGGCCGCCGCGCCGACGGAGGGCTTCCCCGCGGGCGGCCTTTTCGAGGCGGTCCGGGGCTGGCTGGACGGGCGCGCCGCGGCAAGCGCCGCCGGGCGCGACGATCCCTTCGCCTTCGAGCCCGAGGCCTTCGGCGCGCATTCCCGCCCCTCGCTCAAGGTGCAGGACGGCTGCGACCGGGCCTGCGCCTATTGCCGCGTCCGCCTCGCGCGGGGGCCTTCCCGGAGCCTGCCCGCGGAGCTCGCCCTGGAGCGGCTCCAGGTCCTCGAGGCGGGCGGCGCCGCCGAGGTAGTCCTTACGGGCGTCAATCTTTCGCAGTACCGCGACGGCGGCGGGGATTTTCCGGGCCTTCTTCGGTTTTTGCTCGCCGGGACGCGCCGCGTCGCGCTCCGGCTCTCCTCCTACGAGCCCGACCGCGTCGACGCGGCCTTCCTCGAGGTCTTTTCCGATCCGCGCCTCAGGCCCCACGCCCACCTGGCGATCCAGTCCGGCTCGGACGCGATCCTGCGCTCCATGGGCCGGCCCTACGGCCGGGCCGAAGTCCTTCGCGCCGCGGCTTCCCTCCGCCGCGTCAAGGGCGATCCCTTCCTGGCCGCCGACTTCATCGTCGGCTTTCCCGGCGAGACCGAGGCCGACTTCGCGGAAAGCCTGGCCCTGGCCGAGGAGGCCGGCCTGGCCTGGATCCATGCCTTTCCCTTTTCGCCGCGGCCGGGAACGGCGGCTTGGACCATGGCTCCCCGCGTGCCCGACCCCGTGGCGCGGGCGCGGGCCGGGGCGCTGGCCACCGCGGCGCGGCGCGGCCGGCTGGCCTATGCCCGGCGCTGGGGCGGCCGCGAAGTTGAAGCGGTCGTGGAGCGGGGCGGCGGGACCGACCCCTCCTGGCGGCGGGCCACGTCCGAGAATTACCTCAAGCTCCGGGTCCTGGACCTGCCCGACAACCTGAGCCGCGGGACGGCCTTTAGCTGTCGGCTCGAGGACACGCTCCCGGCCGCGGCGCCGTCCCCGAGCCTCGATCCGGAGGAGGTGGAAGCGGGCTTCGGGGAGGGCACCGACCTGGCCGCTCGCTTCCTTAGGTCCCTTCCATTGTCGGGTATGGGCTTGATAAATCTCCAAAATGAGATAGATTCTAAGATGCCGATCGATGGCGCCGAGCCTCAAGACGGCGGAGGTGCGGGTGATGCGTAGGTCTTCGGCGGTGGTTTTCGTCCTGGTCGTTTCCCTTGCGGCGACGTCCTGCGACGCCTTTTTCACGACGAACTGGTTCCAAAAGGCGGGACTCGTCGACCAAGACGCCGCCGATCTCGCGGCCCTGCCCGCCGCCGGACTTTACGAGCGCGCCTATTCCGAGGACGGCATAGCTTCGGCCGCCTTCTTTACGGCCCTCGAGGGCGACGCCGCCGCCAAGGCTCAGGTCCTCGCGACCTTGGAAGCCGATTGGAGCGGAACTGCCGCCACCGCCGCCGAACAGCGGTCGGCGATCCTTTACGCGGAGATTCTCCTCGAAACGACCCAAGCCGGGGCGGTCGTGGACGGGATTGTCGCGGCGCTCGCCTCGGAGCCGCCGGCCAACGGGGACGACGAGGCCACGAAGTACCTCCGGGCGGCCTTGCCCGAAGCCGTTCGCACCGACCAGGCCGCCTTCACGGCGGCGATCAACGCCCTTCTCGACGCGAACGCGGCCTATACAGCCTATGGAAGCGGCATCCTCGCCGCGGGCGGCGTCGCAGCCGTCAACCCCCTGCCGATAGCGCAGGCGGCGGTGCTGGCCGCCCTGGTCGGCTCCATCGATGCGGCGACCACCGCGGATCCCGCCGCGATACTCTGGACGGCCATGTCCACGGGAACCGCGCCTGTCCTCAACGCGGGGCCCCTCGTCTTGCCGACCTTTGACCAAGCCAACACGCCCATCGGCGCCATCATCAGCGCTTCCGGCATTAGCCTTCCCAACTTCGGCGTCTAAGGAGACCGCGATGAAACGGCTGTCCTGCTTCCTGCTTCTCCTCGCCTTCGCCGTCATCGTCGGGGCCCAGCCTCTGACGCAATCCGTCGTCAGTCCCCGTGACGCGCGGGCCATGGCCCTCGGCGGGAGTTTTCAGGCCCTGTCCTCCGGCTTCGACGCCTTCTACGGGAATCCCAGCGCCTTCGGCGCGGCCAAGAGCGAATTCACCGTCCTTGACGCCTCGACCTGGTTTTACCTGAAGCCGACCGTGGCGAACATCAGCGCCTTTTCCAAGCTCGTAACCGGCGAAGCCGACCAGGCCGCCATG
>DAINBW010000298.1:0-4429 GCA_036732745.1 Spirochaetales bacterium
CGGGAAGCGTATCGCATATCTCGGTATCGCTACCGGTATGTTCGATATCATTGGCGCATATCCCTATGCAATCGGGCCCATTCTGACTCTCGTCTGTCAGGTGTTTTTCGCAGCATGGTTCGTGGCGGTAGGCTCGAAACTCTACAGAATGCGTTAGCTAATCGAGTTTCATCCTTATCCTGACGGCCACGGTGGTTTCTGCTGACGCACCCACGCTGTCCAACCCGGCATTGCAGGCGGACGAACACCTCGGTGACGGCGGCGAAGGACGAGGCGTACCAGGCCTTGACGGCCTCCAGGTCCGCGGCGGCGAGGGATTCCTTCGTCCCGTCCGGCGTCGCCGCGTAGGGATGCCCGGCGAAGAACTCGGCGTTGAGCGCGAGGCCGGTGCGCTGCCAGGGATCCTGCTCCTTCGACTTGAGGGCCAGCTTGGCCTCGGAAAGCACCTGCTCGAAGTCCTCCGCGGCGAAGGCGGGCTTGGCGAGCGTGTCGGCCCAGACGGGCAAGAGGCGCCCGAAGTGCTTCCCGAGCGCGGTGAGCGAATAGGCCGAGTACTCGAAGACTGAAGTGGCGCCCATCGCCGCGCTCGTCTCGTCGAGGAGGGACTGGATCGTCTCGTAGGGATAGTCCGCGGAACCCCGCGCCATCGTCCGCAGGGCCAGGAGCTCGTAACCGGCGGTCTCGGGCTTGGCCGCGAGGGAGCCGCCGCGGATCACGAGCGAGAGGTGCCGGACGGCGCTCGCGTCGTTCCGCCGCACCACGACCGGGATGCCGTTCGGCAGGCTGAAGGTCGAGAGGCTGCGGAGGCCCTCGCGGGCGAAGGGGGAGAGTTCCGACTCGGCGGGAAAGGCTCCCGAAACGAGGGGACCGGACAGCGGGGCGGCCGGGGCGGCCGCGCGCGGGGCGCCGGCGCAGGCGGCCAGGACGAGCCCGGCCGCGACGAAGAGGACCGCGGAAAGCTTGATGTATCGCATGACGTTTCTCCTCGCGCTTTAGCGGCGCTGCCACCAGAAGGCGGCGGCCTGGTCAACCGCCTCGAATCCGAGCGCCTTCATGCGCCCGGCCATGGCCTCCTCGGCGTCGAAGGCGGCCTCGGAGAGGCGCAGGGTCTCCGAGCGCGGCGCCGACAGGAGGTAGCGCCCGATGAAGTCCTTGATGTCCGCGAAGCTCACGGCCCGGCAGTTCTTCTCGTAGCCGAGGAAGTAATCCGTCGTCGCCACCGCCCACCAGAAGGTGAGGGTGTCGGTGACGTAGGAGCTCGCGATCTCGGTGGAGAGGAGGTTCAAGTCGACGAGCTTGCCCTTGGCCTTGTCGAGCTCCGCGGCGCCGAAGTAGGCGGCGGGATCCTTGGCGATCAGGGCGAATTCCTCGACGACGAGGTCGCCCAGGGCCTTCACGCGGTCCAGGCTCGGGCCGTCCTTCTTCGGGTCCTCGAGGACGAGGAAGGTGGAGAAGGAGAGGGCGCCGCCGTCGCGCGCGGTCGGGTAGTTGAAGGAGATGTACTCCGGATCGTAGAGTCCGGGCCCCTTCTCCATGAGGGCGGACTTGAAACGGCCGACCGGGGAGGAGAGGAGGTAGAGCAGCACGTCGGCGACGTAGGTGTCCTTGGTCTGCCGCATGACGTCCGGTCCGCGCCAGCGGAACTGCGCCTGGGCCACGCCCTCGTAGTATTCGGGATCGGCGTAGACGAGGCGGACGCCGTCGGGCAGGGGGCCCTGGGCCGGCTCGGCGATCGCGGGGGCCGCGCCGCCGCGCCAGTCGCCGAACCACTTCTCCGCCAGGGCGAAGGCGCGCTCGGGGGAGACGTCGCCGCCGACGAGGAGGGCGGTGTTCTTCGGGATGTAGTAGGCGGCGCGCATGGCCTCGAGCTGGGCGACCGTCGCCTTCCGGATGTTCTCCTCGGGACCGTCGATGTTCTTGCGCCAGGGATGGGCCGGGAACATCCGCGACTCCAGGGCGTTCTCCATGATCTGGTCGGGATCCGCGTGATAGCCCCGGATCTCGTTGATGACCACGTCCTTCTCGCTCTCGAGCTTGGCCGCGTCGAAGACGGGCTTCTTGACCGCCCAGGACCAGAACTCGACGCCGTCCTCGAGCTTGTCGGAAGGAACGGTGATGTAGTAGTTGATGTATTCGGAGCCCGTCGCGCCGTTCCAGCTGGAGACGCCCATCTTGTTGAGCGCCGCGGTGAAGGCGGCCTGGTTCCCGTACTTCTCGTTCGCGGTGAAGAGCATGTGCTCGTAGAGGTGGAAGAGTCCCGCGTTCTCCGGCGTCTGCGCCGAGGCGCCGCCGCGGAAGACGACGCAGACCGTGGCGAGGGGGACCGCCCGGTTTTCGACGACGAAGACCTCGAGCCCGTTCGGCAGGACCTTGTGCGCGGGCGCGCGGGCCTTTTCCGGCGCCGCGCCCCGCGGGGCGGCCGCCAGGGGACCGGCGACCGCGAACGCCAAGGCCGCCGCGACGGCGAGGACCAGGCCTCTTTTCGGGATGATACGCTCCATGCTGCCTCCTTTTTTGCCTTCGATGCGCGGTCGAGCGATCGAGCAGTCCCGCGCTCCGGCCCGAGTATAGCCTCGCCGCGCGCGGCGTCAAGGAGCGGCGGCCGGCGCTACCGCGCCGTCAGGAGCCGGAGAAATCCCGCCTTGTCGATGAAGTTCGACTCCCGCGCCGGGCGTCCCTCGCGGTAATAGCGGACATAGGGGACCTGGTCGTTGCCGAAAACCCCTTCCTTGAAGGCCATGAAGTCCTCGAAGAAGGGCTCGAGGTCGTACTCGACCCAATAGACCGCCGTCTCCGGCTCCTCGGGCAGGGCCTCGAGATAGGAGCGCATCCAGGCCCACTGGGGGCACCAACTCTGGGTGAGGATTATCGCCACGCCGGGCGCGGCGCCCGCGACCTCCCCGGTAAAATCGCCCGCCGCGATGGCCGCGCGGCAGGCGGCCTCGTCGAGATGCTTGAGCTTCATGCCCTCGAGGATAGGCTGGCCCTTGGTCCGGGCGCAAGCCGCGCCCGAAAAGGGGCTAGAACGGGAGGCCGGCCGGTTTTCGCGGCTCGGCGAGGATCCGCTCGATGTGTCCGAGCAGCTGGGTCTCGTCCAGGGGCTTTTCGAGACAGGCGGCGGGGGAACTGCGCGCCATCCGCTCTTCGGCATAGGTGGAAGGATAGGCCGTGACGTAGATGACGGGCACCGAGCTCACCATGCGCAGGCGCTGGGCCGCGTCGATCCCGTCGATATAGCTTTTCAGGCGTATGTCCATGATCACGATATCCGGCCGGTGCCGCAACACGGCGGCCAGGACATCGTCGCCGGAGGCGATGGGCTCGGGGACGACATGACCGGCGCGCTGGAGGGTTTCTTGAATGGCGATTCCGCAAATCGACTCGTCCTCGACGACAAGAATCGTGGCTGGTTTCATCCGTGTTTCCTCGATGCTATCCTATCGCGAAACCCCGAATCCATCCAGTGTACGGCGGATTTTCCGGCCGAATGGCGGCTGACGCCGGCAAGGATCCGGGCCTATAATCGGAAAGCGCGCGGGCGATCGATCGGGAGGGCAGAATGGAAAGCGCAAGCAAGGCGATGATCGGGGGCGATGCCGCGGATGAACCGCCGCGCTCCCACCTCGATTCCCTCCTCTACCGGGTCCACCGGGAGCTCTTCATCCGGCGACCGGCGGCCAGCCTTGCAGCAGCCACCGCCGCCTACGCCGCCGTGGTGCTGCTCCTCGGCTGGCGACTGGCCATCTCGAGCAATTACTTCGTCATCCTTCCAGTCCTTGCGGCTTCCCTCGGCTTTGGCCTCCGAGGCGGCGTCGTCGCCGGTCTCCTCGGCCTTCCCGCCAACCTCCTCCTGTTCCGACTCCTCGGTCGCCCCGAGTTCTCCCCGGCGAGCAAGCCGATCGCCGAGTTGTCCGGCCTGGTCGTGGGCACCGCCTTCGGCTACCTCGCCGACTACTTCCGCAAGCTCGAGGCCGAGATAGCGCGGCGAAGGGCGACGGAGGAGTCCCTCCGCAAGGCCCTGGACGACAAGGAACTCCTCCTCGCCGAGCTCCACCACCGGGTGAAGAACAACCTCAACCTCATCAAGAGCCTCATCCAGCTCCAGCGCAACCGTTCGAGCCAGCCGGACTTCCTCGCCGCCGCCGACGACCTCTCGGAGCGCATCTTCGCCATCTCCCTCGTGCAGGAGCGGCTGTACCGCGACGGGGTCGAGGAGACCGTGGAGCCGGTCGAGTACTTCCGGAGTCTCCTCGTGAACATCGCGGCGGGAAGCGGCTCCCCGGTCAGCCTCCAGAGCTCCATCGAGACGGCGAACCAGCGCCTGCCCGCGGACTTCGCGGTCCCCCTCGCCCTGATCGTGAACGAGGTGGTCACCAACGCCCTCAGGCACGCCTTTCCCGACGGCGGGCGGGGGAGCGTTTTTCTCTAC
>DAINBW010000299.1:0-4429 GCA_036732745.1 Spirochaetales bacterium
GGTCCCCGCCGACCTCGTGCGCCGCGAGCTCCGCAAGGCCTGCATCGCGCACCGCCTGGTGCCGACGCTCTGCGGCGCGAGCCGCCGCAACGTGGGCGTCCAGTGCCTCCTCGACGCGGTCGTGGACTTCCTGCCCGCCCCCGACGAGGTGCCGGCCGCCCGCGCCCACCACCCCAAGAAAGAGGAAGAGGTCGAGGTGCCCTGCGACGCGAAGGGCTATCCCCTGGGCCTCGTCTTCAAGGTGCAGTACGACCGCGAGGCGGGCCCGCTCTGCTACCTGCGCATGTACTCGGGCTCCATGAAGAACGCGAGCGTGGTCTTCAACGCGACCAAGAAGAAGCGGGAGCGGGTCACGCGGCTCCTCCGCATGCACGCGAACAAGTCCGAGCCGGTGGACGAGGTGCAGGCCGGCGACATCGCCGTCATCGTGGGCATGAAGCTGGCGCAGACGGGCGACACGATCGGCACGGAGGGCTGGCCCGTCCTCCTCGAGAAGATGCACTTCCCGGACACGGTGATCTCCGTGGCCATCGAGCCCAAGACGCTCTCCGACCGCGAGAAGCTCAAGGAGACGCTGGACATCCTCGCGAAGGAGGATCCCACCTTCACGAGCAAGGAGAACGAGGAGACCGGCCAGACCATCATCTCCGGCATGGGCGAGCTCCACCTGGACGTCCTTGTCACGCGCATCGTGCGCGACTTCAAGATCCAGGCCAAGATCGGCAATCCGCAGGTGAGCTACCGCGAGTCGGTGAGCCAGGCCGTGGAACGCGCGGAGAAGTTCGAGAAGGTGATCGCCGGCAAGGTCAACGCGGCCGGGCTCAAGCTCCGCGTCGAGCCCCGGAAGCGCGGCGAGGGCAATCTCTACGAGAAGGCCCTGCGCGCGCCGCAGGTGCCGGACGAGGTCTTCGAGGCGATCGAGCACGCGATCACGGGCGCCTTCGCGGGCGGCATCCAGTACGGCTACCCCGCGGTGGACATCGGCGTGAAGCTCGTCGGGGTCGACTACGACGAGCTGACGGCGACGCCCTTCGCCTTCGAGGCCTGCGCCAACATGGCCTACGACGCGGCCTGCCGCGAGGCGGGGCCGGTCCTCCTCGAGCCCATCATGAAGGTGGACATCATGACGCCGAAGGAGTTCCTGGGCGAGGCGATGAGCCTCGTCTCCCAGCGCGGCGGCCTGATCCACGGCTCGGATTCCAAGACTTCCGGCGACGTGATCCACGCGGAGGCCCCGCTCGAGGCCATGTTCGGCTTCACGACCTCGCTGCGCTCGGTCACGCAGGGGCGCGCCAGTTTCAGCATGGAGTTCAGCCACTTCGAGCCCAAGCGCGGGCAGTAAGGCGAGGCCGCGCCCGGCCGGCGAAGGCCCGGCGCGCGGCGGATGACGAGGCCCCGGGATCCGGTTCCCGGGGCCTTGCTTTTTGGGGCGCTGGCGGGCGGGCTGGGGCGCGGGCGGGCTGGGGCGCGGCCGGCGAGGGCCGACGCGCCGTCAGGTCCGGGCGATCAGAGGCTTCGGGACACCGCCCGGTCGCTGGCGGCCTTGAGGCCGGCGCGGAACTGGTCGCGCGTGACGGGCTTTACGAGGAAGGAGGCGGCGCCGAGCTTGGCGGCCTCCGCGCGGCGCTCCTCGTCGTCGTAGCCGGAGATCACGACGATCTCCGCCGGGCGCTTGGCGAGCATGGCCGCCGCGGCCTGGAGGCCGTCCTTGCGCCCCTGGATGCCCACGTCCATGCAGACGATGTCGGGCCGTTCGCGGGTAAAGGCCTCGATGGCCTCGTCGGCGCTGACGGCGATGCCGCAGGGCTCGTAGCCGAAGGAGGCGAGGAGCTTGGTCTCGGCGAGGGCGGTGATCGCCTCGTCCTCGACAACGAGTACTCGCTTGAACTTCATGAGGTCGGATTCCGCGGGCATGGCGTTCTCCTGGTTTTGTAATCGATGCGGGCGCCAACTGGGCGGGCCCTCACCCAAGTATAGTGCGCCCGGCGCCAAAGACAAGGAATCCGCCCCGAAAAAGCCAAGGCCGCCCGGTTGGGGCGGCCTTGGCGTGCTTCGTGGCGGCGCTTGGCGGCGCGGCGTGGCGCCGGCGGCGCTCAGAAACTCGACAGGACGTAGATGCCGATGAGGGTTTCCATGGTCAGGAGCTCGTCCGCCGGGGGGGCGGCGGTCTCGGCCTCGCGCGCCTGGACCTCCAGCTCGCCGACGTACCAGAAGAAGAGTCCGAGCTTGGGCTCGATGCGGAAGCAGTAGAGGAGGAAATCGTCGGCGCGGCTCTGCGCGCCGAAGAGGAGCTGGGCCAGGGAGCGCGCCAGGGACACGAAGCGACGGAAGGCGGCCATGACCTGGCCGTCGCGGAAGTCGCGCTCGAAGGCCAGGAGCTCTTCGAGGTGCTTCTCCTTGCGCTTTTCGTCGGTCTTCTCCACCCAGGTCTTGTGGACGAGGAGCTCGACGTTCTCGCGGAATATCCTCAGGAGACGCTCGATGCGGACAAGGCGCTCGGCCTGGGGGCCGAGGGCGTACTGGCGGAACTCGCCGGGGCAACCGAGGATATCGGCGAAGGCGACGGCGGCCTCCGCGCGAGCCTGGGCGGATCCGGCCCCCACTAGGCGCGGAAAGGCGTCGAAGGCCATTCGCTCCGCGTCGGAAACCAGGGTCGCATCGACCGCGAACACATCGAAAGTCATGGCCTACGATTGCCGAAAGGCCGCGGCTTTGTCAAGCGGGACCCCTTGCGCGCCTCCCGCCCCGGGGGTAGGATCGTTCAAACCATGAACGATATCAAATTGTTGCCCGAAGAGGCCATGGGAACGGGCTTCGTGCCCCGCGAATTCCTCGCCGCCGGCGAGGACGAGTTCAGGATCCGCGACGCCCAGCTCGCCGCCGAAGGCAAGGACCGCGCCTCCTTCCGCCACCTCAAGCCCTACGAGATCGAAGCCCTCGTCAAGAACGACAACACCTGCCGCGACTGGAACGAGCTCCTCGTCAGCGATCCCTTCACGCCCGAGCTCGTCAAGAACTCCGCCTTCGCCGGCCTCGTGCGGCTCGGGCGCCTGGAGCGGGCGGTGCTGGAGCACCACGACACCCGCGCGCCCGTCGGCATCTACAACTCCCGCATCGTCGCCTGCGACATCGGCGACAACTGCGCCATCCTCGACTGCTCCTCCATCGCGCACTACCTCATCGGGGACGGCTGCCTCCTCCTCAACAACGACGAGATCGAGGCCTCGAACCACGCCAAGTTCGGCAACGGCGTCCTCATGGAGGGCGAGGCGGATGAGGTGCGCATCGAGCTCGACCTCATGAACGAGGCCGGCGGCCGCTCGGTCCTGCCCTTCGACGGCATGCTCGCCGCCGACGCCTACCTCTGGGCCCGGCGCCGCGGCGACCGGGAGCTGATGGCGGCCTTCCGCGCGATGACGGAGGCGATGTTCGACCGCCGCCGCGGCCGCTACGGCAGCATCGGCCGCTGCTCGGTGCTCAAGTCGAACGGCATCATCAAGGACGTGGCGATCGGCCCCTCCGCCTACATCAAGGGCGCGAACAAGCTCAAGAACCTCACGATCAACTCGAGCGACGAGGCGCGCACGCAGATCGGCGAGGGCGTGGAGCTCGTCAACGGCGTCATCGGCTACGGCTGCCGCGTCTTCTACGGCTGCAAGGCCGTGCGCTTCGTGATGGGCGACAACGCCGCGCTCAAGTACGGCGCGCGCCTCATCCACTCCCTCCTCGGCGACAACTCCACGGTCTCCTGCTGCGAGATCCTCAACAACCTGATCTTCCCCGCGCACGAGCAGCACCACAACACGAGCTTCCTCATCGCGAGCCTGGTGCGCGGCCAGTCCAACATGGCCGCCGGCGCGACCATCGGCTCCAACCACAACAGCCGCGCCAACGACGGCGAGATCGAGGCGGGCCGCGGCTTCTGGCCGGGGCTCTCCACCTCCGTCAAGCACAGCTCGCGCTTCGCCTCCTTCTGCCTCCTCTCCAAGGGCGACTACCGCTACGAGCTGGACCTGCGCCTGCCCTTCTGCCTCGTCGACGACGACCGCGCCCGCGAGCGCCTCGTCCTGGTGCCGGCCTACTGGTGGACGCACAACCTCTACGCCCTCATGCGCAACGAGTCGAAGTTCGAGTCCCGCGACAAGCGCCGCGACAAGACGATGCGCTACGAGTACTCGCCCTTCGCGCCCGACACGGCCGAGGAGATCCTCGGCGCGATGCTCCTCCTGGAGGACTGGGCCGGCGCCCCCCTCGCCGCCCCCCGCGCGGCTCCCCTCACCGCGGGCGCGGGCGGCGCTGCCGCGGCGGCGGGCGCGGCGGGCGCGGCGGGCGCGGTTGGCGCGGTTGGCGCGGTTGGCGCGGTTGGTGCGGCGGGCGCGAGCGCGGCCGAGATCGAGGCGCGCGGCGTGGAGAACTCCGCGCGGCCCGT
>DAINBW010000300.1:0-4414 GCA_036732745.1 Spirochaetales bacterium
CGACGCGGCCCTCCCCGCCGCCCGGGAAGGCGTGCTTGAGGGCGTTCGTGACGATTTCGTTGACGAGGAGGCCGATCGGCACGGCGCGCTTCACGTCGATCCGGAGCTCCGCCGCGCGGAGTTCCAGGCGCACGCCCGCGGCGGCGCCGGAATAGGAATCGAGGAGGGCCTTGCAGAGGCCCTGGAGGTATTCGTCGAGGCGGATGCTTCCCGGGTCGCCCGTGGCGTAGAGGATGTCGTAGAGCGCCCCGAGCGAGTTGATCCGGTTGCCGAGGTCGGCGAGGGTGCCCCGCATGCCCGGATCCTCCGTCCGGCCCTCCTCGAGGCCGACGATGCTCGAGATGAGGGCGAAGCTGTTCTTGACGCGGTGCTGGAGCTCCTTGAGGAGGGACTGTTTCTCCGCGAGGGCCTCGGCGAGCCGCCGCTTGGCCTCGACGCGCTCGGTGACGTCGATCGTGAAGCCGGCGAGGAGGGGCGGCTTGCCCGCCTCGAAGATGGGGAATTTCACCGTCTCGTAGGTGCGCTCGCCGAGCGTCTCCTCGAACTTCGTCACCTGGCCGCGCTCGATGATGGCGCGGTCGTCCGCCGTCATCTTCTCGGCGAGCCCGCGGGGAAAGAGCTCCGACATCGACTTGCCGAGGAGTTCGCCGAGAGGACGCCCGAGCATGCCCTCGAAGTTGCGCGACAGCCTGAGGGAGCGGAGCTCCTCGTCCTTGAAGAAGACGTAGACGGGGCTGTGCTCGAGGAGAAGGTCGAAGAGGCGGAGGGTCGCGGCGTGCTCCTCCTCCGCGCGGACGCGGCCCGTCACGTCGCTCAAGACCGCGGCGAAGCGGTCCGGTCCGCAGCGGAAAGCCTGGATCTCCAGGTGCCTGGCGAGGGGCGCGACATAGGCCGTGAAGCGCTCGGGCGCGCCGGTCTCCACGACCCGCGCGTAGGCGGCGAGGCCGGGCGGCTCCGCGGCGCCGAAGGCCTCCCGGGCGGTCTTGCCGACGGCCTTCTCCCGGGGCAGGCCCGTCTGCGCGGAGAAGGCCGGATTCGCGTCCAGGATCCGGTAGTCGAAGGGCCGGCCCGCGGGATCGCGGAGAAGTTCGTGCAACGCCATGCCTTCGCCCATTCCGGCGAAGAGTTCGGCGTAGAGGCTTTCTCCCGCGTCCGCGGGGCTGTCCCGGCCGGCCATGTCCTACTGCTTTTTCTCTTGCACTTTCTCTTTTTCCTTGGCGATCTTCTGCTCGAGGCGGTCCACGAGCTTGTCGATCCCGGGATTCACGTCATAGTCGCGCTCTTCGACGTGGGCCTGCGTGCCCCAGCGGAAGTTGACCGTCGCCTCCAGCTTGAAATCCTTTTCCCTCGTGAAGACGAAGATGAGATCGACGATCATGTCCTTCGCATACCCGATCCGCTCGAGTTTTTGGTCGAGGTATTCCCTGCTCTTGTCGCCCAGGCTGAAATGAACGGAGCGGACATCGACGGTCATGCGCACCTCCTTAGCGGTCTCCCGCCGCCCGGACGGGCGGCGAAACGGTCATCGGCCCCGACGGGGCCGCGCCTTCCAGCGCCGAGAGGGGAGCCCTCGGGACGGGCCCGGGGATCCCTAGACGTGCTTTCTCCCGAAGGAGGAGCCGAGATCGAGTTCCTGCCGGTACTTGGCGACCGTGCGGCGGGCCAGCTTGATGCCCTTGCGGGCCAGCTGCTCCGCGATGTCGCGGTCGGAGAGGACGGAATCCTCCCCCTGGACGATCTCCTTGATGACCTGCTTGACCCCTTCCTTGGAGAACCGGGAGCCGGAGGACCCGGCGCCCGAGATGGAGTTCGTGAAGAAATAGCGGAGCTCGAAGATGCCCCAGTCGGTCTGGAGGTACTTCCGGTGCGCGATGCGCGACACCGTCGTCTCGTGGACGCCGACCTCGGCGGCGACGTCCTTCAGCGTGAGGGGCGCGAGGTGCTTGGGCCCGCGCGCGAAGAAGGCTCGCTGGAATTCGACCACCGCCCTCGCCACCTTGAGGAGGGTCTGGTTCCGCTGGTGGATGCTGCGGATGAAGAACTTGGCCCGCTTGATGTTGTCGCGCACGTAGGCGCCCGTGGCGCGGTCGCCGCCCTTCTCCCCGGCCAGGCGGTCGAAGAAGGGATCGATGCCGAGGACGGGGATCTCCTCGTCGTTGAGGACGATGACGAAGTCGCCCTCCTTGAGCTTGACGAGGAGGTCCGGGATCACGTAGCGCGGCTCCTCCGTGGAGTAGGCGCGGCCGGGGAAGGGCGAAAGGCCCTTGATGAAGGAGAGGGCTCCCTGGAGTTCCGCCTCGGAGAGCTTGAGGCGCTTCTGGATCTCGGCGTGCTTGCCCTTCTCGAGGAGGTCGATGTGGTCGCGGAGGATGGCGACCGCGGCCGGGGGCGCCTCGGGGACGAGGCTCGCCTGGACGAGGAGGCTTTCGCGGTAGTCCGCGCAGCAGGTGCCCGCCGGCTCGAAGCCGCGGACGAGGGCCATGGCCTCGGCGACGGCCTCGGGAGTGGCGGCCGGCTTCAGGCTGCGGGGATCCACCTTGTGGAAACCGTCGTCGTCGAGGTTCTGGATGAGGGCCTCGCCGAGCTCCCGCCGCTCCTCGGCCAGGGGCTGGAGCCGGAGCTGCCAGAGGAGGTGCTCCTGGAGGGTCTCCGAGCGGGCGATGGCGCCTTCGATGAACATCCGCTTGGAATCGTCGTCCTGCCCGGAGCGCGACGCGAAGCCGGGATCGGAGCTGTTTTCGAAAAGCGCGTCGGCCTCGCCCTCGCGCTCGTCGCGCTCGGGGAGGCTTTCGAGGGAAACGGTCGACTTGTCGTCCAGGAGCTCGAGGGCCGGATTGGCCTCGACCTCGAGCTGGATCTCCTCCTTGAGCTCCTGCAGCGGCATGGCCATGAGCTTGATGGATTGGATCATCTGAGGGCTGAGCTTCTGGCGTTGTTCCGCGACGAGCGCAGGCTTCTGGAGCTGCACGCTTCCTCCAAGGACTATCTAGTTCAACTGTAAGCCGTCGGGCGGGCTTGTCAAGCTGGGCCTCCCGGGACGATTTGAATATAGCATGAATCGTGCCTAAGCCTAGCCGAACGGGCGATATATTAATATAATCGTATCAAGCGGCCCAAGAACCGGCAAGATACCCGGCCCGAGCCGGCGAAACGAGTTGACGCTCTCCGTCGCCGCTTATTACTTTATGTTTACTAAAATCGGTACCTCCGCCCTCCCGGCGCCGGACCGAAAATCAGGTGGAACGATGTCTACGAAGCACCACGAGCGCCGCGAGGAGCGCGATCCCGCAAAGCACGCCGGCGACGGCGTCGAGGCGACGTTCGTGCCGGAAACCCCCGAAACCGCCCCCGCGGCCCCTTCCGGGGCGGCCGAACCCGCCCGCTCCCCCGCGGCGGAACCGGCGGCGGCCGAACTCGCCGCCCTCAGGGAGCGCGTCGCCGTCCTGGAGGCCGAGAACGCGCGCCTCGCCGAGGAAGCCTCCTCGCTCAAGGACCAGAACCTCCGGCGCCTGGCCGATTACGAGAATTTCCGCAAGCGGATGTTCCGCGAGCGCGACGACGCGGCCAAGTACGCGAACGCCGGCATCCTCGGCGACCTCGTGCCCATCCTCGACGACTTCGACCGGGCCGTCGCCAGCGCCGAACACGCCAAGGACTACGTCGTCCTCCACGACGGCGTCGTCCTGATCCGTCGCCAGCTCGGATCGACCCTCGAGAACAAGTACGGCCTCCAGCGCTACGCCTGCGTGGGCGAGCCCTTCGACCCGAACGTGCACGAGGCCGTCGCGATGGAGCAGGGGAACGTGGCCGAGCCCGTCGTGGCGGCGGAGTTCCTCCCCGGCTACAAGCTCCACGACCGCATTGTCCGCACCGCCAAGGTCCGGGTGCGGATGCCCGATCCGGCGGCCCGGGCGGCCGCGGAGGGCCAAACGAACGATGCCACCACGGGCGGCGCCGCGGCCGAGACCGCGGGACCCGGCCCCGAAGCCACTAACTGATACCGCGTTAAGCAAGGAGCGGATGCAATGGGTAGAATAATCGGAATCGACCTCGGGACGACCAATTCCTGCGTCGCCGTCATGGAAGGCGGGGAGCCCCTCGTCATCGCCAACTCCGAGGGGCAGCGCACCACGCCCTCGATCGTCGGCTTCACCGGCAAGGGCGAGCGCGTCGTCGGCCAGCCCGCCAAGAACCAGATGATCACCAATCCGGAGAACACGGTCTATTCGATCAAGCGCTTCATGGGGCGCCGCCTCGGCGAGGTCGGCAGCGAGACCTCCCTCGTGCCCTACCACGTCGTGGACAACGGCAACGACGTGCGCGTCGACATCTCCGGCAAGGCCTACAGCCCCCAGGAGATCTCCGCCTTCATCCTCCAGAGGATGAAGAAGACCGCGGAGGACTACCTCGGCGA
>DAINBW010000301.1:0-4407 GCA_036732745.1 Spirochaetales bacterium
CGAAGGGCTGGAAATATTCCAGCCGCAGGCCCTCGTCGCCGAACAGCGCCGCCTCCGCAACGAGGGCGGAGCCGACGCCCGTGAGACCCCCGAGATGCAGGCCCGACCGCAGCGACAGCGAGGTCTCCGCGTCGGCGCCGGCGAGGCCGCGGTATTCGAGGCCGAAGAGCAGCTCGTTGTCGGCTTCCTCGTTGGCTTCGAGCCGGAGCGAGCCCATCGCCGCCGCCGTTTCCCCGGAGCCGCCGGCGCCGGGAAGCAGGTCGAACTTCACGAGGGCATAGTCGCCCGAGGCGTAGAGCCGGTCGACGGCCGCCTTGAGGGCCTGCCCCTCGAGCCTCGCGCCGACGAGGCCCGCGAAGGCCGCGCGCGCCTTGGCCTCGTCCGCCTTTGTCGGCGCCTCGATCACGAGCCCTTGGAGCAGGGGCGGCGTCCGCATCGCGGCCCGGTTGACCTGCCCCTCGGGCGCGGGCAGGGGCCGCTCTTTGGCGACGCGGGCCGCCAGCGCCCGGATTTCCGCCTCGGCGCTCCGCGCGCCCGCGGCGCCGCGTTCGACGATGGCGCGGGCCGAGCGGTAACTCATGGAGGAAAAACCGGAGAGATCGGGCCTGATGAGCAGGTCGGCCCCGCCGCGCGAGCGGGCCATGTTGGCCTCGATATAGAGCCCGAGGGTCTGGCGCGAGACGTCGACGGCCGACTCGAGGCGCCGGTCGCTCGCGGCCAGGCTCCCGCGGGACTCGACCGCGATCACGATGTCGGCGCCCATCTCCCGGGCGAGTCCGACCGGCAGGTTGTCGACGATGCCGCCGTCCACCAGGCTGCGGCCCCCGAGCTCGTAGGGCCGGAAAAGCCCGGGAATCGACATGCTCGAGCGCAGGGCCTCGGCGAGCGATCCCCCGCGGAGGACGATCCGCTCGCCCGTGAGGATGTCGGCCGCTACGGCCCGGAAGGGCACGGGCAGGGCGTCGAAGTCCCGTTCGGGCAAGGCGTGGAGGGTGAGGCTCGTGAGCAGGGTCAGGATGTTTTGTCCCTCCAGGAAGCCGCGCCGCAGGTGGAGGCCTTCGGCGTTGAAATCGATCCGGAGGGGATAGGAACGGCGCAGGGAGCGTCGATACGAGCGGCCCGCGTCGCCCCGGGCGTCGGAGAAGACGGCCGACCAATCCAGGCCGGCGACAAGGGCCTCCATCGCGTCGGGCGAGTAGCCGGCGGCGTAGAGGCCGCCGACAAGGGCTCCCATGCTCGTGCCGAGAACCATGTCGATGGGGATGCCCGCGCGCTCGAGCTCCCGGATCACGCCGATATGGGCCAGCCCGCGGGCCGAGCCGCCCGAAAGTACGAGGGCGACCCGGGGACGGTTCGAAGCGCCGCTCCGGCCGTCGGCTGCTCCAAGGCCGTCGGCTCCCTGTTCGGCCGTTTGGAGTCCGGGCGCCCGGGCGGTGGCCGCCAAGGGTTCGGCCGCCAAGGGGAGCGCCGTCGTGAAGGCGGCCAAGGTGGCCAAGGCTGCCAAAATCCTTGCGGGTAGGGGCCTGGCAGCGCTTCGGCGCCTGCCTGGGCACCGCGTCTGGGTTTCGGCTCGATTGGTCCTTGCCGAGCGCTCCGCCCCCGGCCGGGACCTCCTGCATATCTGTTTCATAGTCAAGCTCCTGAAAACTTAACTATACACCTTATATTTTCAACTTCCAAAATTTGTTCTTGTATTGCGAGCCCGCGATGACAAAAAAGACCCTCCCCCGCGACGCGGAAGGAGGGCCCAAGGAGAGAGATTTCGCTCTCGCGAGCGCTTAGGAAAGGGGACCGCGGTAGCGGTTTACGCCGAGGGCGTCAAGGCGGCGGCCGTGGGTCCCGAGCCGTCGCGCGAAGTCGTCGAAATCGCGCGAATCGCGCGGCGACCAGAGCGCCTCGGCGACGGCCGCGAGGCGCGGAAAGAGCATGTACTCCGCCTGGCGGCCGAAATAGGTCATCTCGGACCAGAGGTTGGCCTGGCCGCCCCTGACGCGCGCCGCCTCCGCGGCGGTGAGGCCGGGCGGGACTGGTTCGAAGGAGTAGCTGTCGCGGACGGTGCAGACGGAAAGGTTGCCCGGTTCCTCCGGGGAATCGAGATGCTTGTGGTCGAGGTAGCAGGCGCGGGTCTGCGGGCACATGACCACCTCGTAGCCCTCCTTCGCGCCCTTGAAGCCCCCCTCGTAGCCGCGCCAGGACATGACGAGGGTGTCCTTGCGGACGCCCCCGTCCAGCACCTCGTCCCAGCCGATCATGCGCTTGCCGCGCGCGTGGAGGAGCTCCGCGACGCGGCCCATGAACCAGGCCTGGAGCCGCTCGGGATCGAATGCGCCTTCGGCGTCCCGAAGGTTATTCGCCTTCATCACCGCGCGGCAACGCGGGCAGAGGAGCCAACGCGCCTTGGGCGCCTCGTCGCCGCCCGCGTGGACGTAGGGCCCGGGAAAGAGCTCCGCCAGGTCGTCAAAGACCTTGCCGAGGAGCTCGAAAACCTCCTCGTTGCCGGCGCAGAGGATGTCCTCGAAGACGCCATAGCGGTCTTCGGGCTCGAAGGCGAGGCCCTCGCGGGTCGTGCCCGCGCAGGACAGCTCGGGATGGGAGGCCAGGAGCGCGACGGCGTGGCCGGGCGTCTCGATCTCCGGCACGACGAGGATATGCCGCGCGGCCGCGTAGGCCACGACGCGCCGCACGTCCGCGGGGGAATAGGCGCCTTCCTTGTGGACGACCCAGGCCAGCCGCTTGTCCCGGCGGCGGGAGCCGAAACGCGCCAGCTCGGGCAGCGAAGGCAGGTCGAGGCGCCAGGCCTGGTCGTCGGTCAGGTGCCAGTGAAAAACGTTGAGCTTGTGGAGGGCGGCGAGGTCGATGAGGCGCTCGATGAACTCCACGCGGAAAAAGTTCCGCGCGCAGTCGAGCATGAAGCCGCGCCAGGGAAAGCGCGGTCCGTCGGCGACGAGCTGCCCGTCCTGGAGCGGCCCCTCGGAGAGGAGGAGCTGGCGCAGGGTCGCCGCCCCGCGGACGATGCCCGCGGTCCCGCCGGCCTCGAGACGGATACCGGCCGAACCCGTTTCCAGGCGGTAGTCCTCGGCGCCGCCCAGGGAGGGATCGAGGTGGAGCGCCATGGTCGCCGGAGGGGTTTTCCCGGCGGCGCCGGCCGCGCCGGACGCGCCGCCCGGCGAGCCGGGGCCGCCCGCCGGGGCGGGCTGGGCCGCGTCGGCCAAGGCGCCGGAGAGCCACTCCCCGACCAGGGCAGCCTCGGCCTCGAGGCCGGGCGGCGCGTCCAGCCGGAAGCCGCCGCGGAGGTCCAGCCGTCCCCGGCCCGGCTCCAGCGAGCGCGGCAGGGGAACGATGTCAGGCATCGCGCCCATGGTCAGAGCCCGTGTCCCGCGACGACGTCGCGGTAGTAGTGGAAGCTCGCCTTGGGCCGGCGCTCGCCCGTGCGCTGGTCCACCCGGACGAGGCCGAAGTACTTGGAGTAGCCCCAGGCCCACTCGAAGTTGTCCATCAGGGTCCACACGAAATACCCGCGGAGCGGCACTCCCTCCGCGACGGCTTCCTCGCAGGCCCGGAGGTGGCCGCGGAGGTAGGCGACGCGGTCCAGGTCCCGGACGCGCCCGGCGGCGTCCGGCTCGTCGCGGAAGGCCGCGCCGTTCTCCGTGACGTAGAGCGCCTTGGGCGACCAGGTCTTCGCGATGTGCGACAGCACGCGCCCGAGGCCCCGGGGCTCGATGTCCCAGCCCATTTCGGTCTTGTCCTGCCAGGTGGGCGCGTAGGCGAAGCCCTCGGGCGCCTCCGGCCCGGCGGGAACGGCGCGGACGGCGTCCTCGTTGTAGTAGTTCACGCCGACGAAGTCGATCGGCGCGGCGATGGCGGCCAGGTCGCCGTCCTCGATCGGCATCGCGGCGCCGTGGGCCGCCAGGTGGCGCCCGGGTTAGGCGCCTTCGTAGATGGGGCCGAGCCAGAGGGCGGTCCGCTCCTCGGAGGCGCGCTCGGCGGCCAGGCGGTCCTCGGGCCGGGCCGTGGCCGGTCGCGGCGTCGCCGGGTTGATCACGATGCCGATCTCGCCCCCGGCGCCGTAGGCGCGGAAGGCGCGGACGGCCAGGCCGTGGCCGAGGAGGAGGTGGTGGGCGGCGCGATAGGCGGCCGCGCGGTCACGGCGCCCCGGCGCGTGCTCTCCCGTGCCGTAGCCGAGGAAGGCGGAGCACCAGGGCTCGTTCAGCGTCGCCCAACGCTTGACGCGGCCGCCGAGGGCGCGGAAGCAATGATCGGCGTACTCGGCGAAGCGGAGCGCCGTCTCGCGCTCCGGCCAACCGCCCGCCTCCTCCAGCGCGAGGGGCAGGTCCCAGTGGTAGAGCGTGGCCCAGGGCTCGATGCCCGCCTCGAGGAGGCCATCCACCAGGCGGTCGTAGAAGGCCA
>DAINBW010000302.1:0-4406 GCA_036732745.1 Spirochaetales bacterium
AACACTTCGTTTCCCCACTGGTTCTGCGACAATTTCAACCAGTACAACGACAACTCGCTCACCGACTGGTACTCGGGCGGCGACATCGCCGAGGTCCTGAAGGACTATTCCTCCAGTTACGCCTTCGGCGCCTACCTGTCCAGGAACTTCGACGGCGCCCGACTCTTCCAGCTGATTGTCCAGAACGGCTATGTCGACACGCGGGCCGTCACCGATGCCGCGCAGACCCTCGGCTACCCCTATGATTTCGGCGCGCTGCTCGGCAGTTGGGCGGCGGCCTGCATGGTGTCGGACAGGACGACGGCGGCCAGACCCTATGCGTTCAACAAGAGCGCGGGCGGTTTTGTCGACAGTCTCGGTTTTGTCCTCGGGGCGGTCAACCTGTTCAACTACTCTCCGACACCCCGCCGGTACTCGGCGGCGGACTGGCCCGCCACGGCCCTGCCAAAGGCCGCGAGCCGCATCTACCGCGCGGGCGCCGGCATCAGTGGATCGCACAAGTGGATCATCGGACTCGGC
Source organism: Spirochaetales bacterium (assembly GCA_036732745.1). GTDB lineage: Bacteria > Spirochaetota > Spirochaetia > Treponematales > Rectinemataceae > JAEUJG01. The sequence goes on from DAINBW010000302.1 coordinate 520, forward strand.
TCCAACACCCGGCTTACTGTTGTCGTGCGCGCCGCCTTGTAGGGCGGCGGATCGCGAAAAAACAAAACAAGTCCTTTGCCTGTACTCACCTTCCTCATAAATCCTCACAAATTGGATATTTTTATATTTTATTCATTGACAAAACATACAGCATAGAACAATAATCATTTACTTACCATGTATATTTACATAGGTCAAAGAATCCTCAGGAGGACTCACCAATGAAGAGATGTATTGCCCTACTGCTGCTCCTTGTTGCGGCGGCGGCGGTCGGCTTCGCCGCGCCCAGCCGCTTCAATGCCGGCACCTATACGGGCTCCGCGACGGGCATCGGCGGCGCCGTTACCGTGGAGGTCGTGTTCACGGCCGACGCGATACGATCCGTGAAGATTCTTTCCCAGAACGAGACTCCGTCCATCGCCGGCACCGCCATGGAGCGCGTCCCGGCGGCCATCGTCGCCAAGCAGACGCTCGCCGTGGACGTGGTGGCCGGCTCGACGGTCAGTTCCAAGGCGATCATCGAAGCGGTCGCCGACGCGGCGGCCAAGGCGGGAGCGAACGTCGCGGCCCTGCGGACGCTTTCCGTGGCCGTCCAGAAGGCCGCCAAGCCTCCGAAACCCGTCAAGCTGACGGCCGACGTGGTCGTGATCGGCGCGGGCGGCGCGGGCCTCTCCGCGGCCCTCGAGGCGCGAGACTCCGGCGCCAAGAAGGTCGTTCTCCTCGAGAAGATGGCCTCCATCGGCGGCACCACCTTCACCTCCCAGGGACTCATCGCGGGCTACGAGACCAAGCTCGCGAAGAAACTCGGCGTCAAGGTTTCCGGCGAGGCGATGTACGACAACCTCATGGGAAACGCCTCCTACCGCCTCGACCCCGCCCTCACGAAGATCACGGTCGGCCGCTCCGGCGAGACGATCGACTGGCTCGCCGAGCGCGTGCGGGTGCCCTTCATGGAGTCCATCCTCGTGGGCTACGGTCCCCTGCAGATGATGCACCAGGTCGCGGGCGGCGGCGCGGGCATGCTCAAGCCCTTCCTGAAGGCCATCGAAGACGCGAAGGTCGAACTCCTGCTCGAAACCCGCGCGCTCTCCATCATCATGAACGACAAGGGCGCCGTGAAGGGCGTGAAGGCCGAGCGGGCCGGCGGCGAGGTCACGATCGAGTGCAAGTCCGTCGTCATCGCGACGGGCGGCTACTCGAACAACCCCGGCCTCACCGCCCTCCTCGATCCGGAGAAGGCGGGCACCTTCGGCATCGGCTTCCCCGGCGCCACGGGCGACGGCATCATCATGGGCAACAACGTGGGCGCCGCGCTCTCGCACGTGAACCACCTCATGGCCGTCCTCAAGGACTACGAGATCATGGCCAAGCACTCGGGCACCTCCGCCTCGGCCGCCGTTTCCCGCTTCATCGCGGCGCCGAACTGCGTGCTCGTCGGCAAGGACGGAAAGCGCTTCGTGGACGAGAAGAGCGGCGGCTACATGACCCAGGAACTCAACGATCCCATCTTCAACCAGATGCACAAGGACGGCCTCGGCTACGTCTGGGCGATCTCCGACGTCGCCACGCTCAAGGCGATGGGCGTCAAGCGCGGCCTCGGCATGGAGTTCATCGTCGCCGATACGGCCGAGGAGCTCGCCAAGAAAATGGGGCTCGATCCCGCCGCCCTCGCGAAGACGATCGAGAGCTACAACGGCTACGCGAAGGACGGGGTCGACCCCGAGTTCAAGCGCGTGAAGCCCGTCGCGCTGACCTCTCCCTTCTGCGCCGTCTCCGTGGTGCCCTGCGAGATCATCACCTACGGCGGCATCGCGCGCAACGAGAAGGCCGAAGTGCTCCGCGCCGACGCCTCCGTCATCCCCGGCCTCTACGTGGCCGGCGAGGCGGGAGCCAACAGCGCCTATATGGGCTTCACCCTTTCGAACGCCTTCACCTGGGGACGCATCGCCGGCGGCAACGCGGCCGCCTTCTCGGCCAAGAAGTAAGAAAAGCGCCCCGCAAGCGCGAAGCCCCGTTCCCCGCCGGGGACGGGGCTTTCCTTTCGGGACGATCGATCAGCCGCATGGCGGGGGCCGGCGCGGCGCCGCGCCGGCCCGCGTGACGCACCGATCAAACCTGGGCGGTCTTCTTAGGCTCGCGCACCAGGTAGCCGAGCTGCTTGAGCTGCATCAGTTCCTCTTCGACGCCCCGCAACTCGACGATCTTGCCATCCTGGAACCGCAGGAAGGTCGTCGACCCCCAGGTGGCGGACCGGCCGTATTCCTTGTTGGTTCCGCTCGTCACCGACAGGATCGCGACGAGATCGCCGTCTTCCACGGCCATTTCGACGCGTTCGGCATGGTCGGGCCATTCCCGCGCGAAGGCCTCCCAATTCGGGCGGAGCTCCGAGAGAGGAATCGCGTAGCCCTCGATCCTGCTCCTTCCCAGCTTGAGCTCCCGCACCTTGCCGCCGCGCTTGATCCGAAGCTCGATCTCGCTGCCCTCGACGCCAAGGCCCCATACACCGTTCTTGAGCCGCTCCGGCCCTTCCCAGGTTTCGTCGCCGTCGACCACGCGGAGGATCTCGTCCCCGACTTCCAGTTTGCCCGCGGAAGGTCCGACGGGATTCACCATCGTCAGAACCATCCTTCCCGCGTCATCCTGCGTCGCGCCGATCCCGAGCCCCACGTAGGGCGTGCCGCGCATCACGCAACCGCCGGAGCAGCAGGCAAGGGCATCGTCGAACCGATCGTCGTTGAAGGCTTCGATGAAGGCCTTCGCCGTCTCCATATTGCTTTTTGGCATGCGTTTCTCCTTCGGCTCTCGCCGGCCAAGGACTGGCGCGGAGCGCCCCGCGCGGGCCCGCGAGAGCCGCCTTGTCATCAAGCATAAGCCCCTCGGAGCCTCGCGGCAAGAAAAGCGTGACAGTCCGCGGCTCCGCTCCGGACCCGCGCCGATTGACCCTTTCCGGCCGCCTCACGTATACTTCCGCGAGCGGCACAATCGCCGCGCGCCTGCGAGAGAAGCGTTTTCGACACATCACCCCCTTGGAGTCGCTATGCACATGGCCGATGCCCTGATCTCTCCCGCCGTGGGAGCGATCGCGTGGGCGGCTTCCGGCGCCGTCGCCGCCCTTTCCGTCAAGAAAATCCAGGGCGACATCGACGACAAGAAAATCCCGCTCATGGGCGTGATGGGCGCCTTCGTCTTCGCCGCGCAGATGATCAACTTCTCGATCCCCGGCACGGGCTCGAGCGGCCACCTGGGCGGTGGACTCCTCCTCTCGGTCATCCTCGGGCCCTACGCGGGTTTCCTGTCGATGGCCTCGGTCCTCCTCATCCAGGCCTTCTTCTTCGCCGACGGAGGCCTTCTCGCCTTCGGCTGCAACGTGTTCAATCTCGGTTTCTTCACCTGCTTCGTCGCGTATCCCTTCGTCTACAAGAAGATCGCCCGACCGGGCGCCTCCGCCGCCAGGAAGTCCGCGGGAGCCCTGCTCGCCGCCGTCCTCGGCCTCCAGCTCGGCGCCTTCGCCGTCGTCCTCGAGACGCTGTTGTCGGGCAAGACCGAGCTGCCCTTCGGCGCCTTCGCCCTCCTCATGCAGCCCATCCATCTGGCGATCGGCATCGTGGAGGGTCTCGTCACCGCCGCGATCGTCGCCTTCGTCGCCAAGACTTCGCCCGAGATCCTCGAGCGCGCGGACTCGCGGGAGGGGCTGGGCGCGACCCCGGTCAAGAAAACGCTCGCCGTCCTCGGCGTGGCGGCCCTGGTCGTGGGCGGACTCCTCTCCTGGTTCGCCTCCGCCTATCCGGACGGCCTCGAGTGGTCGATGGAGAAGGTCTCGGAAGGCGCCGGTCCCGCGGCGGAGGGTAAGGTACACGAGGGCCTGGCCGCCTTGCAGGAAAAAACCG
>DAINBW010000303.1:0-4397 GCA_036732745.1 Spirochaetales bacterium
CGCGACGCGGCCGCCCTCTTGGAGGCGGAGCTTGGGCTCGGCGCCGCGCGGGAGGCCCTTGCGGCCCTGGTCGGCGAATCCGGCGCTGAAGCCGGCGGCGCATCCGGCGCCGCATCCGGCGCCGGACCCGCGGGCTTGGCCGGGCTCGAGCCGAAGGCCCTCCTCGCCGCGGCGACGGCGAGGCTCCAGGCGGCCGCCGCCGCCAAGCGAGGCCTCGGCGAAACGCGACGCCGCGCCGAAGGGCTCGCCGCCGCCCTGGCGGAGGCGAGCGACCGCCTGCGCGAGGCCGAGGCCGGGGCCGGCGCAGCGCGGGAGGAGTTGGCCGCCGCCAGCGCCGCGCGGGACGCGGCCGCCGCGCACTCCGGCGGCGAGGATCCCGCCCCCCTCCTGGCCGCGGCCACGGCCCGCCGCGCCGCCCTCGCGGCCGAGCGAAAGGAACTGGAAGGCGTCGTCGCGGCCTGGCGCGCGGCCTACGAGCGCGCCGCCGGCCTGGCGGCGGACGCGGCGGCGCGACAGCCCCCGGCCGAGGCGGAAGCCGCCGCCTCCGCGGCGGCGGCCCGGGCGGCGCGCGAAGCGGCCGGTTTCGGCTCCGACGCGGAGGCGCTGGCCGCCGCGATGCCCCCCCAAGCCCTCGCCCGGCTCGAGGCCGAGGCGGCCGCCTTCGAGCGCGAGCTCGCCGGGGCGCGCGCGGCGGCCGAGGAGGCGGCGCGCGCGCGGGGCTCGGGACCGGTTCCCGACCTCGCCGCCCTGGAGGCCGACCTGGCGCGGACGCGCGAGGCCGAAACTTCCGCCCGCGCCCGCCTCGACGCCGCGCGGGAGGCCCGCGCCCGGCACGAGCGGCTTTCGGGCGAGCTCGCCGGCCTTCTCGCCGCCCGGGCGGAGCTCGACGCCCGTTCCGGCCGCCTGGCGGCCCTCGCGGCCCTGCTCTGCGGCGACCTCCCCGGCCGGCGGCTCCCGTTCAAGAACTATGTGCTCGGCCTCTATTTCCGCGCGGTCGTGGAGCGCGCCAGCCTCCGCCTGGGCGAGATGTCCGACGGGCGCTACGGCCTCGTCGCCGACGAGGGTCAGGCCTCCGGCCGCGGCCGCGTCGGCCTCGAACTCCTCGTGCGCGACGCCTACACGGGCCGGAGCCGGCCCGCCGGCACGCTTTCCGGCGGCGAGCGCTTCGTCACCGCGCTCAGCCTGGCGCTCGGCCTGGCCGACGCGATCCGCAGCCGCTCCGGCGGCGTCTCCCTCGACGCGATCTTCATCGACGAGGGCTTCGGCAGCCTGGACGAGGAATCCCTGGACCGCGCGATCAACGCCCTGGAGCGCGCCCGCGGCGCCAGGACGATCGGTCTCGTCTCCCATGTCGGCGAGCTCCGGGCGCGCATTCCCTCGAGGATCGAGGTGACGAAGGGCAAGGGGGGCTCGAGCCTGGCGATCGCCGACTGAAGCCCCGCGCGCGGGGCGGCCGCTTTTCGCCCCGGCGGGTCTGGCGGCCGGGCGGGCATCGGCTATAGTTGAAGCGTGGCCGGGCGGGATTCGCCCGATCCTCGCCGCGCGCCCCGGGCCCCGGCGAGGACCCCGGCGAGGACCCCAAGCGGAGTTTTGATGCAAACGAGCGTCTTCTTCGAGATCTACACCCTGTTCGTGCTCATGGCGGCGATCATCGCGGTCGTCCTCGCCGCCTTTTCCTGGTTCGGCGCCAAGAAGGAGTACGCGCGGCCCTTCGCCATCCTGGAATTCGGCGTCTTCCTCTGGTGCATCTTTTCCTACCTCCAGCTCCGCGTCTCCGATCCGGCGCAGCAAATCCTCAACATGCGGCTATCCTATACGGGCATCCTCATCGTCCCCGTCGCGGGCTTCGCCTTCGGCCGCGCCCTGGCCCGCAAGCCGCTGGCGCCGCGGAGCCTCGCCGCCTTCTCGATCCTGCCCTGCGTCACGCTCGTCTTCGTCTGGACGAGCGAATGGCTGCCCCTCCTCTGGCTCGACGCGCGGCTCGTCGGCGGCGTCGTCAGCCCGCGGCCGGGGCCTTGGTTCTGGGTGCACAGCGCCTACAGTTACCTGCTCATCCTCGGGGGCATCCACGCGATCGGCCACCGCTCGATGGAAACCTGGGGCTCCGTCCGGCGATGGCTCCGGCACATGATGTCGCTGCTCGTCCTTCCCGCGGCCGTCAACGCGCTCTTCGTCGCATTCCTGATGCGGATCATGCCCTTCGATCCCACGCCGCCGGCCTTCGCCGTCTCGGGCCTTTTCCTGGCCATCGGCCTCCGGCGCTACAACCTCTTCGACGCGGTGCCCTACGCCAAGGAGGCCATCTTCGAGGCGCTCCAGCAGCCCGTGATCACGACGGACGGCGAGGGGCGGGTGGTGGGCAGCAACGAGGCCGCGAACACCCTGTTCGGCGGCGCCGGCTCCATCGAGGGCGCCCTCCTCGCCGCCTTCTGTCCGGCCGCGGCCCGCGCGGCGAAGTCCCCGGGCGGCAGGGTGGAGCCCTGGAGGAAAGGCTCGCGCCACTACTTCATCACGGCCTACGACATCAAGTCGCGGCACAAGTCCTGGGCCGGCTCCCTCCTCGTCTTCTCCGACGTCACCGAGCAAACCCTGGCGACCCAGGCCCTCGCCGAGAGCGAGGAGGCCTTCCGGCGCTACGCCTTCATGGTCAACGCCTCCCGCGACTTCATGAGCATCGTCAACCGCGACGGCCGCTACGAGGCGGTGAACGACGCCTTCTGCGCGAGTTACGGCAAATGCCGCGACGACATCGTCGGCTCCGCGGTGGCCGACGTCTGGGGCGAGGCTGTCGCGAGGGAGAACATCCTGCCCGCCCTGGACGCCTGCTTCCGCGGCGAGTACGTGGTCATCAAGAAGCGCTTCGCCTTCGCGGGGGAGCGGGGCGAGCGCGATCTCGAGGTCACCTACAACCCCTACCACTCGCCGACGGGCGAGGTCAGCCACGCCGTCATCATCACGAAGGACATCGGCGACTACATCAGGACCCAGCGCGAGCTCGCCGAAGCGCGCGAGCGCGCCGACGCGGCCAACGAGGCGAAGAGCGCCTTCCTGGCGGCGATGAGCCACGAGCTCCGGACGCCGCTCAACGCCGTCATCGGCCTGACGGAGCTGTGCCTCCGCGACCCGCTCTCCGCGGAGCAGCGCGACAACCTCGAGACGGTGCGCACGGCCGGCAAGTCCCTCCTCAACATCATCAACGACATCCTCGACCTTTCCAAGATCGAGGCCGGGCGCATGACCCTGGAGCGCGTCGACTTCGACCTCGTCGCCCATCTCTCGCAGATCCTCAAGGCCTTCGGCCCGGCCCTGCGCGACAAGGGCCTGTCCTTCGAGCTCGTCGTGGAGCCGGACTGCCCGCGCCTCGTGCGCGGCGATCCCCTGCGGCTCGGCCAGATACTCATGAACCTCGTGGGCAACGCGGTGAAATTCACCGAGCGGGGCGGCATCCTCGTCACGCTCGCCGCGGAGCGGGCGCCCGCGGAGGAGCTCTCCGGGGTGACGGTCGGCCTCCTCGTCTCCGTGCGGGACTCCGGGGTCGGCATCCCCAAGGAAAAGCAGGACCTCATCTTCGAAAGCTTTTCCCAGGCGGACACGAGCGTCAGCCGGCGCTACGGCGGCACGGGGCTCGGCCTTTCGATCTGCCGGAACCTCGTGGCCCTCTTCGGCGGACGGATCTGGGTGGAGTCGACGCCCGGGGCCGGCAGCGTCTTCTCCTTCACGGCGCGCTTCGAGCCGGGCGACGCGGGGCGCGTCGCCGCGCGGGCCGCGGACGAGGCGGAGCGGCTCGGGCCGGTTTCGCCCGACGAGGCCCTCGACATCCTCGTCGTCGAGGACAACGCCCTGAACGCCAAGGTCGTCCTGCGCCGGCTCGAGCAGGCGGGGCATCGCGCCAGCCACGCCCCGACCGGCGCCGAAGCCATCCTGGCCCTGGCGCGGAAGCCCTTCGACCTCGTCCTCATGGACGTCGAGATGCCCGACATCGACGGGCTTGAGGCGGCGCGGCGCATCCGCGGCGGCGCCGCGGGCGCGGAGCGCCGGGGCGTGCCCATCATCGCGATGACGGCGCACGCCGGCCCCGCGATCCGCGAGGAGGCGGCGCGCGCGGGCATGGACGACTACGTCGGCAAGCCCATCGATTTCGCCGAGCTGTCGGGCGCCCTGTCCCGCGTGTACCGCCAGGCCTCGCGCGGCCTGGCCGCCATGCCCGAGTCCGCGCGGCCCGGCGGAACGTCGGAGGGGGCGGGGGGCGCCTCCGCCCGCCCGGCCCTCCTCGACGCCGCGGGCCCCTTGAAGCGGCTCGGCGGCGACAAGGAACTGTATCTCGAGCTCCTCGACATCTTCGCCGCCGAGGCGCCCGCGCGGAAAGAGGCTTTCGCCGAGGCGCTGGCGGCGCGGGG
>DAINBW010000304.1:0-4391 GCA_036732745.1 Spirochaetales bacterium
AGGACCTCATCGACGACGGCAAGGTCGTCATCGCGGTCGGCGGCGGCGGCGTGCCCGTCGAGCGCGACGCCGAGGGCTACCTCACCGGCGTGGACGCCGTCATCGACAAGGACCGCGCCTCCGCCCTCCTCGCGAACCTCATCGGCGCCGACGAGCTCCTCATCCTCACCGGCGTCGACCGCGTCGCGATCAACTACAAGAAGCCCGACATGAAGTACTTCGACAAGATGACCCTCGCCGAGTGCGACAAGTACGCGGCCGAAGGCCAGTTCCCCAAGGGCTCCATGGGCCCGAAGATCGAGGCGGCCAGCGACTTCATCCGCCGCGGCGGCGCCAAGGTCCTCATCACCGACCTCGACCACGCCACCGCCGCCGTCGACGGCGCCGCGGGCACGCTGATCACGAAGTAACCCCGGAGCGCTCCGGCGCGAGCGAGGGGCCGTCCGTTCCGGGCGGCCCCTTTTTGTCGGCCGTCGCGGCCGTCGCGGCCCTCGGCGGGGCGCTCCCGGCGGTTCCGCCCAGCGGGGGTCCCGGGCCGCGGCGAAGGGCCGCGGCCGCCCCGAATCGCGTGTTTCGCGCGCCCGCCGCTTAAACTTGACGGTTCCTTCGCTTCCGTGGTACTTTTGCTCGAATCTCTTCCTTAAGGAACCGACATGGATAAGCTTACGTCCGGTCTCGTCGTCCTCCAGGCTCAGGGCGGCAACCCCACGATGCAGATGGTTTCCACCCTGGTTACCTTCGGCCTCGTTTTCGTGATTTTCTATTTCCTCATCATCCGGCCCCAGAACAAGAAGCAGAAAGAGGCCCAGAAGATGATCGCGGCCGTCAAGAAGGGCGACAAGGTCGTCACGATCGGCGGCGTCCACGGCACGGTCCACGCCGTCAAGGACGGCACCATCGTCGTCCGCGTCGACGACAATTGCAGGATCGAGTTCTCGAAGTCCGCGATCGCGGCCGTCACCGCCAAGGGCGAGGAAAAGGCCGAGATCGAGGAAAAGCCCGCCGAGGAAAAGAAGTAGTCCTCCCGCGAAGCTCGAGGCCGGCCTCGTCGCGCCGCGGTCCGCCCTGTCGGCGGGCCGTGGCGTTTGCCGGCCTATTCTCTCATCTGGAGTAGTCGGAATGAGCAAAACGCGACGGTTCGTCATCGTCCTGGCGGTCATCGGGATCGCCTTCGCCTTTCTCTATCCGTCCCTGAACTGGTACTTCTTCACGCCGAAGGAGGACCAGGCCATCGCCGTGGGCTCGCGCGAGCAGATCCGCGAGTATTCCCGCCGCATGGCCTTCAAGGACCTCACCGAGCTCAAGCGCCTCGCCGCCGCCGGCGACGAGAAGCCGTTGCCCCCCGAGTTCAAGGATGTCGTCGGCGTCGCCGCGAAGCTCTACAAGGAGTCTCGCCTCGCCGCCCCCAAGGCCTGGACCGCCAAGGCCGTGCTCGCGGCCTTCGACAACGAGCGGGCCGCCTACGACGCCATCGAAGCCAAGTACCGCGCCACCGTCCTCGCCGTCAAGGCCAGGCACGGCAACGCCGTCCAGCTCGGCCTTGACCTTTCCGGCGGCATGAGCGTGATCATCCAGGCCGATCTCGAGGCCCTTTCCAAGAAGGTGGGCCACACGCTTTCCGCCGCCGAGCGCGACGACGCGATGAAGCGCGGCATCGAGGTCCTCAACAACCGCATCGACAAGTTCGGCCTCACCGAGCCCGTCATCCGGCAGCAGGGCCAGGACCAGATCTACGTCGAGATCCCCGGCACCGCCGATCCCGAGCGCATCAACTCGATCATCATGGGCCGCGGCAAGCTCGCCTTCCACATCGTGGACGACGAGGCCACCGCCCGCCTCGAGACCTACCTGGCCTCGAACCCCCTCGGCGTGGACGAAAAGACGCTCAAGGTCGCCGACCCCGCCGTCGTGCCCGCGGGCTCCGTGATCCGCAAGTTCTACAAGAAGGACAACTACGGCCTCGACGAGTTCACCGGCCGCTACCTCGTCATCAACGAAGTCCCCGGCCTCGACGGCACCCACGTCCAGAGCGCCCAGGTCTCGAGCGATCCCATCACGGGCGCCCCCGAGACCAACTTCGTCCTCGACAAGCAGGGCGGCGAGCTCTTCTACGCCCTCACGAGCGCCAACGTCAACAAGACCCTCGCCGTCGTGCTGGACGACCGGATCAAGGCCGGCGCCCGCATCCAGGAACCCATCCGCGAGTCCGTCCGCATGACGGGCTTCGGCGCCGAGGAGGCGAACAACCTCGCCCTCATCCTCCGCAGCGCCGCCCTCCCCATCGAGCTCTCCGTCGTGAGCCAGCAGGCGATCGGCGCCTCCCTCGGCGAGGAATCGATCGTCCAGGGCCGGAACGCGATCCTCGTCGGCATCCTCGGCGTCTTCGTGTTCATGTTCCTCTACTACAAGGGCGCCGGCGTCAACGCGACCATCGCGCAGGTGCTCAACCTCTACCTCATGCTCTCGATCCTCACGGCCTTCAAGCTGACCCTGACCCTGCCCTCCATCGCGGGCTTCGTCCTCACGATCGGCATGGCGGTCGACGCGAGCGTCGTCATCTTCGAGCGCATCAAGGAAGAGATGGCCGTCGGCAAGTCGCGCAAGGCCGCCATCGACGCGGGCTTCCACCGCGCCTTCTGGGCGATCTGGGACTCCAACATCACGACGATCATCGCGGCCCTCTTCCTGGCCCAGCTCGGCTCCGGCCCCATCCAGGGCTTCGCCGTGAGCCTCGCGATCGGCAACATGGTCTCCCTCTTCACCGCGCTCTTCGTCTCTCGCCTCATCTTCGATTTCGGTAGCGACACCCTCCACCGAAGCCACCTCTCCATCAGCTGGAGGATCAAGTAATGCGGGTCTACAAGTTCAGCCGCGGCTTCATCCCCGCCGCCATCGTCTCTACCGCCCTGATCGTGTTCGGCCTCGTCGGCTACTTCACGATGGGCTTCAATCTCGGCGTTGACTTCCAGGCCGGCATCAACCAGACCGTCCAGCTCGCCTACCCGGCGCTCGAGGTGACCTACTCCGGCAAGGGCAACGCGGTCCTCACCGTCGCGGAGGACAAGGCCTTCATCGTCTTCTCCGGCGCGGAGATCGAAAGCCGCACCGTGACCTTGGACTTCAAGTCGAACGCCACGCTCGGCGCCGTCGCCGCGGCCTTCAACGCGATTCCCGAGGTCCAGGCCAAGCTGCTCGACGCCGAGGCCACCGCCTCCGCCCTCCTCGTGCCGACCTTCCAGGGCGACACCCGCCTCGGAAGCGCGCCGGTCGCGATGCACCGCGCGCCCAAGGACGAGGCCGAGCGCTTCGCCCCCGTGGCCAAGGTGGACGCCGCCCTCAAGGGCCTCGCCGAGGCGACGGTCGTCAATCCGGCCGGGCAGCAGCGCTACCTCGTGCGCGCCCAGGACAAGGGCACCGACAAGGAGTTCTCCAAGAACGCCCCCGCGGCCATCAAGGCCGCCCTCGAGAAGGAATTCGGCCAGGGCCGCGTGGTCGTCGTCAAGACCGACTACGTCGGCGCCCGCTACTCGGAGAACCTCTCCCGGCAGGCGCTCGTCCTCTTCCTCCTCACCGTCCTCGTCATCCTCATCTACGCGACGATCCGTTTCGGCTTCCAGTACGGCTTCGGCGCGGTGCTCGCGACCCTCCACGACGCCCTGATCATGATCTGCTTCGTGGTCTGGACGAGGATGGAGTTCAACACCTCGACCATCGCGGCGGTGTTGACGATCCTCGGCTACTCGATCAACGACACGATCGTCCAGTTCGACCGCGTCCGCGAGGACCGGAAGATGAACCCGGGCGACCGCTTCATCGACGTCGTCAACCGCGCCCTGTCCGTGACGCTGAGCCGCACGATCATCACGACCCTCTGCACGATGATCACCGTCCTCGCGATCTTCTTCTTCACGACCGGCAGCCTCAAGGACTTCGCCCTCGCCCTCTTCGTGGGCATGATCTCCGGCACCTACTCGACGCTCTACATCGCGTCCGGGTTCGTGTACTGGTGGGAGCAGAAGGCCGAGAAGCGCCGGGCCGCCGCCCTCGCGCTCGAGGCGGCCGGCGGCGTGGCCGCCGCCGTCAAGCCCAAGGCTTCCGCGAAGAAGTCCGGCAAGGAGGAATAACCCGCCCCGCGGGGGATTCCGAACGCGAAACGTCGAAGGGGCCCGCAAGGGCCCCTTCTTTTTTGTGCGGCGCCCCGCATGCCCGCGTCGGGTCGGCTTTGGCGCCGTGGCGCGGTTTCTGCCCGGCAAAACCCCTTTACACGCGGGCGCCGACTCGGTATATTTATCCTGCTTTCCTGATCGCCCCCACGCGTCTCCGGCGCGAGGCGTAAGGTAAAGATCGTAGTGTTTGCTTTCGCAAACGGCGCCGTGCGCTAGTAAGCGCGC
>DAINBW010000305.1:0-4346 GCA_036732745.1 Spirochaetales bacterium
GCCGGAGGCCCTCGAAGTGGCGTCGGCCAACGTGTCGGAGCTCCTGCCCGCGGAGCGCCCCGGCGGCCGCGTCGGCCTCTTCGCGAGCGACCTCCTGGCCGCCGTCCCCGGACCCTACGACCTCGTCGTCGCCAATCCGCCCTACGTCCGCTCGGAGGAGACCGACCGTCTCCTGGCCCGCGGCTGGGGCGAGCCGCGCCTCGCCCTCGACGGCGGCGGCGACGGCCTCGAGCCCTACCGCCGGCTCGTGCCCGAGGCGGCCGCCCGCCTGGCGCCCGGCGGCTTCCTCATCCTCGAGGCGGGGGAGGAACAGGGCGCCGCGCTCCGCGCCCTCTTCGAGGCCGCGGGCTTCGAGGAGGTGCGCACCCTCGAAGACCTCGCGGGCCTGCCCCGCGCCACCGAAGGGAGACTCCCATGGAAACGCTGAGAGCCGAATTCCTGGCCGAGGTCCGCGCCGCCTTCTCCCGGGAGGATGCCGGGCGCGTGGAGCGGGCGCTCGCCTTCGCGGAGCGGCGCCTCGAGGGCGCCAAGCGCGCCTCCGGCGAGCCCGCCGTCGCCCACGACCTCCGCGTCGGGCGCATCATCCTCGAACTCGGCCTGGACGCGGACTCGGTGGTCGCGGGCCTCCTCCACGACGCGCTGGAGCCGCTTCCCGGCCTCCCGGCGGCGGGCGCCGCGGCCGGCGACGACGGCGCCGCGCCGCCGCCGGCGCCCGCGCGCGAGGGCCGCGCCGCGCCCGCGGGGAAGCCGGCCGCCATCCAGCCCGATCCCGCGGCCCGCGCCCTCCTCGAAGAGGCCTTCGGCCCCGCGACCGCCTCCCTCGTGGAGGGCGTCTCCAGGCTGGCCGCCCTCAAGGCGAAAAACAAGACGGTCCAGGCCGCGGAGACCATCCGCAAGATGCTCTTCGCCATGACCGCCGATATTCGCGTGATCCTCGTGAAGCTCGCGGACAAGCTCGACAGCATGCGGACCCTCAAGTACCTGGGCGAGGAGCGGCAGAAGGAGATCGCCGCCGAGTGCCTCGACGTCTTCGCGCCCCTCGCCGACCGCCTCGGCGTCAGCTGGCTCAAGGACGAGCTCGAGGATCTCGCGCTCAAGGCGCTGAACCGCGAGGCCTACGACCAAATCAAGGGCCTCGTGGCGGCCAAGAAGGGCGAGCGCGAGGTCTACCTCGAGCGCGTGGAGCGCGCCATCCGCGAGGCCGCCGGGGCGGAGGGCGTGGAGGTGGAGATCTCCGCCCGCGCCAAGCACTTCTACTCGATCTACCAGAAGATGCGCAAGCGCGGCAAGAGCGCGGAGGAGTTGTACGATCTCCTGGGCGTGCGCCTGATCACCGGGAGCGAGAACGACTGCTACGCGGTCCTCGGCCTCGTCCACCGCGTCTGGAAACCCATCGAGGGCCGCTTCAAGGACTACATCGCGATGCCGAAGGCGAACGGCTACCGCAGCCTCCACACGACCGTGATGGGTTTCGAGGGCCGCCTCCTCGAGGTGCAGATCCGCACGCGCGAGATGCACCGCGTCGCGGAGTACGGCGTCGCCTCGCACTGGCTCTACAAGAAGGGCTCCACCGCCGAGGCGCCGCGTCCCGAGGACCTTCCCCTCGTGAACCGCCTCAAGGAGTGGGGCGAGTTCCGCTCGCAGGGCGCCGAGTACCTGGAGGAGATCAAGCGCGAGCTCTTGAAGGATTCGATCTTCGTCTTCACGCCCAAGGGCGACGTCGTCGAGCTGCCCGCGGGTGCAGGCCCCCTCGACTTCGCCTACGCGATCCACTCGGACGTGGGCAACCGCTGCATGGGCGCCAAGGCCGACGGGCAGATCGTGCCCCTGGACGGGGAGCTCCGGAACACGCAGATCGTGGAGATCCTCACCGCGCCCCAGGCCCACCCCACGATGAACTGGCTGCCCCTCGCCAAAACCTCCAAGGCCCGTTCGCGGATCCGCGCCTGGCTCGTGCAGTCCGGCCAGGTCCTCGCGATCGACCGCAACATCGTCGCGGGCAAGCGTTCCGGCGGGACGGAGAAGCCGGAGGAGAAGCGCGCCGCCGAGGCGGCGAGGCACGAGGCGGAGGAGAAGCGCGCCGAGGCCCGCGGCCGCGCCGGGCCGGTGAAGGAAGGCCCCGAGACGACGGTCCTGCGGCGCTTCGTCCCCGGCGAGGCGGTGCGGAACGAGAAGGCCGGCGTCGCGGTGGGCGGCGCCAAGAACCTCATGATCCGCATCGCGGGTTGCTGCCGCCCCGTCACGGGCGACGCCATCGTGGGTTACGTCTCCCGCGGGCGCGGCATCATCGTACACCGCGCCGACTGCCGGAGCCTGGCCGCGGTGCCCGACTTCGCCGAGCGCCGCATCGAGGTGAGCTGGGAATCGACGGCGGCGCTCTTCTCGGCCCGCTTCCGCGTGGCCGCGCGCAAGAGCGCCGACCTCTTCTCCGAGATCGAGGCCGCGGTGCACAAGTTCCGCGGCCACCTCCGCGAAGGCCGCCTCGGCGAGCGGGGCGACGGCAGCGTGGAGGGCTACTTCACGATGGAGGTCGAGTCCAGGGACGACGTCCGGAAGATGCTCAAGGCCGTGAAGGGACTCCCGAACGTCATCTCGATCGAGGAAGACGACTAGGCGTCCCACGCTTCGCCGCGTCGGCCGTCCGCGCCGCCGGCGGGATCAGGTGCCGGCGGGATCAGGCGCCGGCGAGGCCTGGAGCGCCGCCGGCGATGTCGCGCCCCGGGGCGCGCCGGCGCGGGCCTTCAGATCCCGACGAGCGTATACTCCCGCGAACCGAGGCCGATGGCGGCGCCGTACTCGAGCTGCGTGAGGCCCCGCGTCTCGGGGTGGACCGCGGCGAACTTGTCGTCGCCCGCGCCGGCCTTGCCCTCGATGACGGAACCCGCGGCGACGGGCGCGGCCTTCACGAGGTCAAAGGCGGCCTGGTCGATGGCGACCGGATCCGTCGAGGCGAGGATGCCGATGTCGGCGACGAGGGGCGCGTCGGACCAGGGGGCGCAGTCGCATTCGGGCACGACGTCGCGTACGAAGTTCAGGTAGAGGACCCGGCCCTCCTTGCCCTTGACCGCGCCGAGGGCGTACTCGGTCATCTTCTCGGTGAACTCCACGATCTCGACCTTCCAGTCCATCGTGATCGCCTTGGGCGCGCAGCGGAGGGCGCACTCCCCGCAGCCGATGCACGTGGCGCGCTCGATGGAGGCCTTGGCTCCGGGGCCCTTCGGCCCGGAAAGGACGGGCGCTCCGACGGGGCAGACCTCGACGCAGAGGCCGCAGCCGACGCACTTGGCCTCCTTCACGAAGAACTTGCAGGAGTGCTGGTCGCGCTTGCCCGCGGCGGGCGCGCAGCCCATCGCCAGGTTCTTGATCGCGCCGCCGAAGCCGGCCATCTCGTGTCCCTTGAAGTGGGAGACGACGACCATCGAATCGGCGTCGAGGAAGGCGGAGGCGATCTTCACGCGCTCGAACCATTTCTTGCCGATGGCCACCTCGCGCCAATCGGCGCTCTTCATGCCGTCCGCGATGACGATGGGCGCGCCGCAGACGGAGAAGTCGAAGCCGTGGGCGATCGCCGTCTCGAGGTGGGCGGGGCCGTTGGAGCGGCTGCCTGAATAGAGGGTGTTCGTGTCGGAGAAAAAGGGCCTGCCGCCGGCGGCGCGGACCGCGTCCGCCGCCTTGCGCGCGAAGACCGGGCTCACGTAGGCGTCGTTGCCGAGCTCGCCGAAGTGCACCTTGATCGCGGTGAGGTCGCCCTTCCGGACCGCCGTCCCGACGCCGAGCTCGGCCAGGAGGCGCTCGATCTTGCCGACCGTGGAGGTCTTCGGGCTGGTGGAACGCATATCGGCGAAATAGACGGTGGCGGGCATGGCGGCTCCTCGGTGGCGATGTCGGTCGGAGGATCCGGGGCGGACCTTCCTTGGGGCCCAGTATAGCGAGGCCGTCCCTTTCGGGGAAGCCGCGTTGCGCAAACGGCGGCATCCGGCGTATACTCCTGCCCATGAGACTCCCATCGCGCGCCCCCCGGGCGGAAGGAGCGGCCTCCTCGTGAAGATCCTCATGGTGACAAGCGAGGCCACCCCCTTCGCAAAGTCAGGCGGTCTCGCCGACGCGGTCTCCGCGCTGTCGCGGGCCCTCGCCAAGGCCGGCCACGACCTCCGCGTCTTCCTGCCGCGCTACTACTCGATCGACCGCGCCGGACTCGAGCCCTTCGGCGAGACGATGGCGGTGCCCACCGCCCACGGCGAGGAATGGACCTCCCTGTACCGCTCGGTCCTGCCGGGTTCCTCCGTGCCCGTCTACTTCCTGGACCACGAGGCCGTGGAAGCGCGGCTCGCCCGAATGAAGTAGAA
>DAINBW010000306.1:0-4339 GCA_036732745.1 Spirochaetales bacterium
ATAGCTTCCCTCCGCCGGACGATGCTCTTCGTCCCCGGCAACAATCCCGCCCTCGTCAAGGATCCGGACGTCTACGGACCCGACTCGATCATCTTCGACCTCGAGGACTCCGTCGCGCCCTCCGAAAAGGACGCCGCCCGCCTCCTCGTCTACTCGGCCCTCTCCTCCGTCGACTACGGCGAGACCGAGCGGGTCGTGCGCATCAACGGCCTCGACACGCCCTGGTTCCGCGAGGACGTGCGCGCGATGGTCCGCGCCGGCATCGAGGTCGTGCGTCTCCCCAAGACGGAATCCGCCGAGGACCTCCGCAGCATCGAAAAGCTCGTCGAGGCCGAGGAGAAGGCCGCGGGCCGCGCCCCCGGCTCGGTCCGCCTCATGGCCGCCCTCGAAAGCCCCCTCGCCGTGATCAACGCCTACGAGATCGCCACCGCCTCCAAGCGCCTCGTCGCCATCGCCCTCTCCGCTGAGGACTTCGTCACCAGCATGAAGACCAGCCGCTCCAGCGAGGGCGTGGAGCTCTTCGAGGCGCGCGGCCGCATCGTCATCGCGGCCCGCGCCGCGGGCGTCATGGCCATCGACACGGTCTACACGGACGTCGCCGACGAGGAGGGCTTCCTCCGCGAGGTGCGGCTCGTCAAGCAGATGGGCTTCGACGGCAAGTCCGTCATCAACCCGGCGCAGATCCCCCTCGTCCACGCGGCCTACGCGCCGACGCCCGAGGAGCTCCGCCGCGCGCGGCGCGTCGTGGCCGCGGCCGCCGACGCGGAGGCGAAGGGCCTCGGCGTCCTGGCCCTGGACGGCAAGATGATCGACAAGCCCATCGTGGAGCGCGCGCGCCGGGTCGTCGACCTGGCCCGCGCCTCCGGCATGAAGTTCGAGGAGGAGACGCGATGAGCCGCAACGCCATCGGGCGCGAGTTGCCCGAAACCGCCGGAGCCCTGGGCCGGCTCGAGGCCTTCTCCGGCGCCTGGGCCCGCTCGGGTCCCGGCGGCGCCTCGGCGGAACGGAAGCTCCTCTCCGCCGGCCGCCCCTCCAAGCTCCTCGAGAGCGTGGACGAGGCGATCCGCCGCTCCGGCCTCGAGAGCGGCATGACCGTCTCCTTCCACCACCACTTCCGCGAAGGCGACTACGTCGTCAACCTCGTGATGGACGCCATCGCGCGCGCCGGCATCCGCGACCTCACCCTCGCGCCGAGCTCCCTCACCAACGTCCACGCGCCCCTCGTCCAGCACTGCCGGAACGGCGTCGTGCGCCGCATATGCAGCTCCGGCCTCCGCGGCCCCCTCGCCGACGCCGTCTCCCGCGGCCTCCTCGACGAGCCCGTCCTCATCCACTCCCACGGCGGCCGCGCCCGCGCCCTCCGCGACGGCTCCATCAAGGTGGACGTGGCCTTCATCGGCGCGCCCTCCGCCGACCGCTACGGCAACCTGCGCGGCTGGACGGGCAAGTCGGCCTGCGGCTCCCTCGGCTACGCCAAGGTGGACGCGCGCCACGCGCGGACGGTCGTCGCGCTGACCGACGGGCTCGAGGACTACCCCTCCGTTCCCGCGAGCGTCGGCCAGGAGCTCGTGGACTGGGTCGTGCCCATCGACGCGGTGGGCGATCCCAAGGGCATCGCCGTCGGCGCCACGCGCATCCCCAAGGATCCCCGGGAACTCCTCATCGCCCGCCGCGCCCTGGCCGCGATCGACGCGGCCGGCGTGATCCGGGACGGCTTCTCCTTCCAGACGGGCACGGGCGGTTCCTCCCTCGCCGTCGTCCGCTACCTCCGCGAGCTCATGCTCGAGCGCGGGGTCAAGGCGGGCTTCTGCCTCGGCGGCGTCACGAGCCAGGCGGCCAAGATGCTCGAGGAGGGCCTCGTCGGCGCCATCCTGGACGTGCAGAGCTTCGACATGGACGCCGCGCGCTCCATGGCCTCCAATCCGCGCCACGTCGAGATCGACGCGACGACCTACGCCGACCCCGGCTGCGCGGGAGCGGCCGTCAACATGCTCGACGTCGTCGTCCTCTCCGCCCTCGAGATCGACGTCGACTTCAACGTCAACGTCATCACCGGCTCGGACGGCGTCATCCGCGGCGCCTCGGGCGGCCACTCGGACACAGCCGCCGGCGCGGGCCTCTCCGTCGTCGTCGCGCCCCTCGTCCGCGCCCGCACCGCGAGCCTCGTGGACCGCGTCGAAACCGTCGTCACGCCGGGAGAGAGCGTCGATCTCGTGGTCACCGACCGCGGCACCGCGGTCAACCCGCGGCGGCCGGACCTCGCGGCCGCCCTCCGCGCCGCCGGCGTCGAAACCATGGACATCCGCGAGCTCCGCGACCTTGCCCGCCGCGTCACCGGGGAGCCCGCGCCCGTGCCCTACGGCGACCGCGTGGTCGGCCTCGTCGAGTACCGCGACGGGACGATCATCGACGCCATCCGCGAGGTGAAGGCCTGATCCCCGAGCCCTTGTCGCCCGACGCGCGGGCGCCGGAGGAAGATTCCCCCGGCGCCCGCGCGGTTTCCCTCGGCGAGCTCCTCGCCGCCCGCGAGGCCCGCGCGGCGCGCCAGTGGGAGCTACTCGCCGAGCTCCGGCTCCCCCTCGTGTCGATGACCCTCGTCTGGCCGGGCCCCCGCAAGGACTCAAGGCCTCTCCGCGCCCTCATGGACGCGGCCGAGACCGCGATGGCCGCGCGCCTCGGCGCCGCGGGCTTCCGCGTCGCCGGGCGGGAGCGCCGCGACGGCGCGGCGGGACCCTGGGTCCTCTTCGCGGTGGAGGCCGATCCCGCCGCGCTCAAGCGCCTCGCCGTCGCCCTCGAGGAGGGCGAGCCCTGGGGCCGCCTCATCGACGCCGACGTGGTGGTCGCCGACGAGGCGCTTGCCCTGCCCCGCCCCCTCCAGCGCGCCGGGCTCGGCCTCGGCGGCCGCGCCTGCCTCGTCTGCGGAGCCCCGGCCGCGCCTTGCCTGGCGGAGCGCCGCCACGCCCCGGGCCTGGCCGAAGCGGCGGCCGCCGCCCTCCTCGACCGCTCCTTCCCCGCCCGCCAAGCCTGACGCCCGGGCCGCCAAGCCCTTCGCCGACAAAAAGGCCCCCGGACGATCCGGGGGCCTTCGCTTTCGCGTTCGGTTTCGCTTGCGCTTTCACCTATCGGCGAGGCGCGCGACGCGAAACGACGCACAATGACGTCGCGCAACGCGCCGCATCGCGCCGGAGGCCTGCCTAGGCGGCCGCCTTCTTGCCGAAGAGCTTCCGGAACCCGATCGGAATGTACTTCCAGGCCGGATTCGTGATGGAGAGGAAGGCCAGGACGAGGAAGGCCAGGGCGATGGGCCGCTGGAAGAAGATCCCGAGGCTGCCGTCGGAGATGACGAGGGACTGGCGGAATTTTTCCTCCATCATCTTGCCGAGGACCATGCCCAGGATGACCGGCGAGGCGGGAATGTCCGCCCGCTTGAAGCCGTAGCCCACGAGGCCGAAGAGCACCATGAGGAACAGGTCCTGGATCGAATTGTTCATCGTGTAGACGCCGAGGAAGGAGAACACGACGATGAACAGCGTGAGGAGGTACTCGGGGATGTCGAGGAGCTTGACCCAGAGGCCGACGAGGGGCAGGTTCAGCACGAGGAGCATCACGTTGCCGATGTACATCGACGCTATGAGGCCCCAGACGAATTCCGGCTGCTGCTGGAAGAGGAGGGGACCGGGCTGGAGGCCCAGCATGAGGAGGGCGCCCAGGATGATGGCCGTCGTGCCGGAGCCCGGGATGCCGAGGCAGAGGAGATAGATGAGGGAGCCGCCCGCGGCCGCGTTGTTCGCGGACTCGGGTCCGGCGACGCCCTCGATGATGCCCGTGCCGAGCTCCTTGCGCCGCTTGCCGAACTTCTTTTCGATGCCGTAGGAGAAGAAGCTCGCGACCGCCGCGCCCGCGCCGGCGACGCCGCCGACGAAGAAGCCGGAGATCGTGCCGCGGATCGAGGAGGGCCAGAAGTATTTCCAGTCTTCCTTCGTGAGCCAGAGGCCGCCCTTGATCTTGAGGAGCTCCGTCTTGCCGCCCGACTTGTTCGAGATGTTGACGAAGACCTCGGTCAGGGCGAAAAGGCCGATGGCGACGACGAGGAACTCGATGCCGTCCATGAACTGGATGTTGCCGAAGGTGAAGCGGGGCGCCGCGCTCTGCAGGTCCATGCCGATCATCGAGATCGCCAGGCCGAAGAGGGTCGCGATGAGCGCCTTCACGATGGAGCGGCCCGCGAGGCTCGTGACGACGGTGAGGCCGCAGACCATGAGGGCGCAGAACTCCGGCGGCCCGCACTTGAGCGCGACCTGCGCGATCACGGGGCCGAAGAGCATCAGCATGATCGTCG
>DAINBW010000307.1:0-4322 GCA_036732745.1 Spirochaetales bacterium
CTTCGACATACCCGGCCTCGTCCCCGTGAAGACCAAGCTCGGCGCGGCGGGCGACGGCGTCGCCGACGGCGCGGCGGGCGGCGGAAGCGTCGCCGGCGGCGCGGCGGGCGGCGCCCCCGGCGCCTTCACCCAGGCCAGCTTCGAGGTGGACACGCGCGTCCACCGCCTGCCCGAGCTCGTTCGCACCCTCGCGGAGCGCGGCGAGATCCTCGACCTCACCGTGGAGGACGAGCCCCTTGAGAACATCATCGCGGCGATCTTCGCCGGGAGGAGCGGGGCGGAGGCGGCCCGGGCGGCCAGGCCCAGGGCCGGGGGCGCGGCATGAGCGCCGCGACCCAGCGCCTCCGCGCGCGCCTCCGGGCCGTCGCGCGCAAGTACGGCCTCGTCGCGGCGACGGGCCTCAAGAGCCGCCTCGCCTACCTCGCGAACTACGCGGGGAGCATGCTGACCTACGGCCTCTTCGTCTTCGTGTTCTCGCGGATCTGGACGGCGGCCTTCCTGGGCCGCGCGCCCGCGGAGGGCCCGGGCGGCGCCGCGACGATCGCGGGCTACGACCGGACCATGGCGATCTGGTACTTCATCGTCGCGGAGATCTCGGTCTTCGGCTTCGGCCGCTTCTTCTGGCGCCTCGCGGACGACGTGAAGTCGGGGCAGGTCGCCTACCTCCTCGCGCGCCCCTACAGCTTCGTCGGCTACCACTGGGCGGAGGCGATGGGACCCGCCCTCGTGGACATGGCGGTCTTCGTCGCGGAGGGCATCCTCATCGGCCTCCTCGTCGCGGGGCCGCCGCCCCTCCTCGAGCCGGCGCGCGCCTTGGCCGTCCTCGGCTCCCTCCTCCTCGCGGGCTCGCTGCAGTTCTTCCTCCAGCTCTCCATCGCGATGACCGCCTTCTGGGTGGAGGAGAACGCCGCCTTCTTCTGGATCTTCCAGAAGCTCGCCCTCGTCGTGGGCACCCTCCTGCCCATCGAGTTCCTGCCCGACGCCGCCCGCGCCGTCGCGGTCTTCACGCCCTTCCCCTCCCTCTCCTACGCGCCGGCGCGCATCGCCGTGGCGGCGACGGGGAGCGAGGCGCTGCGCCTCGTGGCGGCGCAGGTCCTCTGGCTCGCGGGCGCGGTGGCGCTCGCGAATCTCGTGTTCCGCGCCGCGCGGGGCAAGCTCGCCGTGCAGGGAGGCTGACCATGGCCAAGCGATCGACCTTCCGGGCCTACGCCCGTTTCCTCGGGGCCGCCTTCCGGGCCAACCTCCTGGCCGTGATGGAGTACCGGATCAACTTCCTCATCCAGGTCTTCGGCATGATGCTCAACAACGCCGCCTTCGCCTTTTTCTGGGGCGTCCTCATCGACCGCACGGGCGGCGTGGGCGGCTACGGCTTCGAGGACGTGATGTTCATCTGGGCGGTGGTCAGTTCCGCCTTCGGCCTGGCACACGTCCTCTTCGGCAACATCCGGAGCCTGGGGCGCATCGTGATGCAGGGCGAGCTCGACCTCTACCTCCTCCAGCCGAAGGATCCCTTCCTGAACCTCCTCGTGTCCAAGACGGTCGTCTCCGCCTGGGGCGACCTCATCTACGGCTTCATCGTCCTCTGCCTCCTGCCCGGCTTCGGACTCGAGCGGCTCCTTCTCTTCTCCCTCCTCACCGTCTCGGGCGGCCTCGTCTTCGCGGCCACCTTCGCCGGGGCGGAGTGCCTCACCTTCTTCATGGGCAACTCCCAGGCCATCTCCGGCGCCCTGACGGAGTTCCTCCTGTCCTTTTCGCTCTATCCGGAGACGATCTTCGACAAGGGCATGCGCTGGGTCTTCTACTCGATCCTGCCCTCGGGCTTCATCGCCTTCCTGCCGCTGGCGGTCTTCAAGAACCTGGACTGGCGGCTCGCGCCCCTCCTCCTCCTCGTGGCCTGCTGCTACGCGGCCGGCGCCTACGCGCTGTTCCGGGCCGGGCTCCGGCGCTACGAATCGGGGAACCAGATGGGCGCGCGAATCTAGCCCGGCCCGCCGATGGTTCAAGTTGACGATTTGGGACCTCCGGAGGCGCCTGTAGACAACTGTCTACGGCGCTTCCGGAGTTTGAGCCTTGACCGGCGCGGCCGCAGGGGGCACTGTGTACCCATGATCGAATCGGGATTCATTTCCGCGGTCTCCGCCCTCCTCCAGCCCTCGACCCAGGGCCAGCCCGTCCTGGGCCGCAGGGCCCGGCGCGCGAGCGGCTTCGATTGCCTGCCTGATCCCCTGTTCATCATCGACGCCAAAGGCGACGTGACGGAAATGAACCGCGCGGCCCGCGCCTTCCTGGCCAGCCTGCCGCTCGAGGGCCTTGGCGGGGCGGTCGGGCGCCGCGAGCTGGCCGAGCTCTTTTCCCGGGCGGCGACGCGGGAGCTCGGGCCGGCCCCCCTCCGCGTGGAAGGCCCGGAGGGCGTCCGCCACTACGAGGCGCGCTTCTCCGAGGCGGGGCCCGGTTCCAAGACGGCCCTCCTTTGCGACATCACCGTCTACAAGGAAGCCCTGGCCGAAAAGGAAGCCCTGCTCCGCGCCGTCCGCGCCGACTGCGAGCGCCCCATACCGGTCTGCGCGCGCTGCGGCGCCCTGCGCGACGAAGCGGGCGGCTGGAGCGCGCCGGGCGCCCTCTCGGCGGTCCGCCCGCCCCTGGACCGGCTCAGCCACGGCCTCTGCCCCGCCTGCCTCGCGGAGGAGCTGGAACGCTCCGGCCTCGTGCAGAAGGCCCACGCCGCCTCCGCGAGCCGCGGCGCCCGCGGCGACTCAGGCGACCAGGGCGGGTGCTGAGCGCGCCCCTCGGCCAGACCCTCCGCAAACCTTCGCCCACCGACCCGCCGGGCTCCCCGGCATCCCTCCACCCGCAAGCGCGAGGACCTAGCCATCGGCGGGCGTTTAAAACAACACGGGCGTCCCCCCCGGGACGCCCGTGTCGTCTGTTTTTTACCTCCCCGATTTTCGTCCTGTTTTTACCTTCCGGCGGGTCACCGGCCTGTTTTTACCTGCGCACTTTTTTCAATCGTTTTGCCTTGCCGACCGGCGTCGGACTGTTTTTACCTATCGAGCGACCAGACTCGAAGAGTAGGTTGTACGGCCAAGCTCTCGATGGATCGCAAGATAAGCCTACCCCTTTTCCCGCCCACTTACAAGCAAATCGGGGGAAAATGGACGTAGACAGTTGTCTACAAGCCTCGAATTCGAAATTTGGGCATCCGTCTACAAAACTCGGGATCGCCTATTGACCCTTTTCCCTACGGTGCTATGATGTCGACGGAGCCACGATGAACACCACCTTCACCCCCGCCCTTTGGGCAGACCTGGCCAAGCGCATCGCCGCCGCCTTCAACATGAGCCCCGAGGCCGCCCAGCGCCTCGAGCGGAACCAGACCGCCCGCCTCGTGGCCGCCATTCCCTATGTGGCCGGTTGCGACGAGCCCGAGCGGACCGCCCTGGCCCACCTCGGCACCTTTGTCCTCGCCTCCAGCGAGAGCTGCCGCAAGGCCTTCGACCACAAGCCGGCCGACGACCGCGACCCCCTGGCCCGCCTTGCCCCCATCGCCGACTTCCAGGGCGGCGACAAGGCCCTCATCGCGGAGGGCATGCGCCGCCTGGCCATCCTGATGACCAACGGCTACCGGAAGGACCTTGAAAAGGACGCGAAGAGCGGGGAGTACAATCCCCTCCTCTCCAAGGCCTGGAACGCCGACACGATCCTCGCCGAGCTCTCCGCCGCCCCCGCCGCCAAGGCCGCTTCGCCGTATGACGAGATCATGAGCGAGTCCATGGTTGCACGGGGCTTTTGGGAGATGTGATGGGATCAAAACTCAAGGCGACCGGCCTTTTTCTGGGAGACGTGTTTATTCTTGGTTATGCGCTCAATATCGCCAATTGGGTGCTGAATCCCAAGGGAACTTTCATCGCATGGATCTTGGATCCTATAATGGTGGTACAATTGGCGATGGCGGGCCTTTTTTTCGCGAGCGCGTTTTTCAAACCCCTGCAATGGTCTCAGCCTGTCATCTTTCTGGCGATGACTCCGATGACGCTCAGTACCGCGCAGGACAGTTTTTATGCGCTCGGTGCCTTTGTAATAGGCGTTCTCCTGCTCTTCAGGCTGGGCTTTTATGAAACGAGACGAGGCGCCAAGCTCTTTTTGACTCTCGGCTATCTCTACGCTTGGGAACTGTTCTTTGCAATCCGGATGGGAAGAGAGCTTATTTATTCGCTGACACCTCTCTTCTTTATAACTGCTTTTCTGCTGATCTTGTATCTCGCGTACAAGGAAAAGCTGATGGTCTACCTCAAGGAGCCCAAGCCCAGGCTTTCCCTGGACGA
>DAINBW010000308.1:0-4318 GCA_036732745.1 Spirochaetales bacterium
GGAGGCCGTTGCCCTCGATCACCTTGAGGAAGACCATCGCCGTGACGAGGACGAGGCCGGTGTCGAGATAGCCGAACATGCCCTCGACAAGCTGGTCCAGGGGCAGGCCGCGGCCCGCGAGGAGGGGCAGGGCCATCGCCGTCGCGACGAGGCTCAAGGAGACCGGCAGCTTGGCGAACAGCACCAGGGCCACGAAGGCCGCGATCATGAAAAGCAGGAGAAGGACTTGCGTCGTCATGTTCCCCGCTCTCCGTTACTTGAAGGCCTTGGCGAGGGGATCGCCGGCCTTGGAAATCTTCTCGACCGAGTCGAGGGGGATCTTGGCGGCCGCGCAGAGCTTCGTGAAAAGGCCGTCGTTGTTGCCCTCGGCCACGACGATGACGTAGTCGCAGGCGGGGACGGCGGCCTGGACGAAGCGGTCGGAGAGCTCGCCGCGGCGGGCCTCGCCGCCGACGTGGAGGCCGATCACCTTGACGCCGAGCTTCTTGGCCTCGGCGAAGAGGAGCTTGGCGCGCTCGAGCTCGGCCTCGGGGGAGATGCCCGCGGCGCCGAGGCCCTTGGAGGAGCCGCCGATGGCGACGACCAGGGTCTTGGCGCCCGTGGCGGCCAGGCCGCCGGCCTTGACCTGGATGTCGTACTTGTACTCGATCTTGGAGCGGTCGAGGAGGACCTTGAGCATCTCGACGTCGGCGCTCTGGCCGACGGAGGTGAGGAGGACCGGCTTCTGCGCGATCGGCGCCGCGAGCTTGTAGGGCTGGGCGGCGAGGAGGGCGGGAACCGCCAGGACGAGGGCGAGGAGGAGGGGAAGTCTGCGGGAATGCTGCATGATGGCACCTTTGATCGAGAATGGGGGAAGGCTTGTTGGGCCAGAATACCGCCGCCCGGCGCCGAAGGCCAAGCGCCCCCCGCGCCCGGGCGGCGGCGGCGGGCTCCCGGGACAACCCGGGAGCCGCCGGATGAATCAGTACGCGGCCACCTGGCCGTCGCGGCGGGGGTCGGCGCCGCCGTAGAGAATCTTGGCCTTCTTGTCGAAGAGGACGGCGTGGACGCCGCCGAAGTAGGCGTCCCAGTCGCCGCGGACCGTGATCTTGTGGCCCATCTTCTCAAGGGCGTTCTTGGTGTTGATGGAGACGCGGCCCTCGAGGTTGAGGTCGCCTGAGGCCATGCGGAAGACGCGCGGGGCCATGATGGCCTGCTGGATGGGCATCTTGTGGTCGACGACGTTGGAGATGACCTGGGCGACGGCGGCGATGATGCGCGTGGCGCCCGGGGAGCCGATGGTCATGAAGGGCTTGCCCTCCGGATCGAGCACCAGGGTCGGGCTCATCGAGGAGAGGGGGCGCTTGCCGGGTTCGATGGAGTTGGTGGAGCCCGGCTTCGGCACGAAGTCGTCCATGTGGTCGTTCATGATGAAGCCGGTGCCGGGCACGAGGACGCCGGAGCCGAAGAAGTAGTTGATCGACTTCGTGATCGCGACCATGTTCCCGTCCTTGTCCATGACGGAGAGATGGGTCGTCGAGCCGGACTCGAACTTGGAGGGGTCGCCGGCCTCGACGGTCGCCATCGGCGCGTTCGGATCGATCTTGGCGGCGAGCTCCTTGGCGTAGGCCTTGCTCGTGAGCCCGGCGAGGGGGACCTTCACGAAGTCGGCGTCGGCCATGTACTTGGCGCGGTCGGCGAAGGCGAGCTTCAGGGCCTCGCTCCAGGCGTGGACCGTGGCCGGCGTGCCGTCGCCCATCTTGGCGATGTCGAAGTTCTCGAGGATGTTGAGGATCTCGATGACGTGGGTGCCGCCGGAGGAGGCGGGCGGCGTCGAGATGATGGTGTAGCCGCGGTAGCTGCCGGTGACGGGCTTGCGGATCTTCACCTGGTAGTTGGCGAGGTCGGCCTCGGTGATGATGCCGCCGGATTCCTTCACGGCCTCGACGATCTTCTTGGCGATCTCGCCCTTGTAGATGGCGTCCTTGCCGTTCTTGGCGACGAGCTCGAGGGTCTTGGCGAGGTCGGGGTTCTTGATGGTCTCGCCGATCTCGTAGGGAAGGCCGTCCTTGGTGTAGACCGCCGCGCAGGCGGGGAACTTGTTGATCTTCGCGAGCTCGGACTGGATGATGGAGTTGAGGTTGACCGTGACGGGAATGCCCTTCTTGGCCCAGTCGATCGCGGGCTGGAGGATCTGCGCCCGGGTGAGTTTCTTGGAGCCGTAGTTCTCGAGGGCGTAGAGGAGGCCGGCCGTCTCGCCGGGGACGCCGGAGGCGAGTCCGCCGACGACGGTGGCGTTGCCGACGACCTTGCCGTCCTCGCCGAACTTGTACATGTCGGCGGTCGCGGCCGCGGGCGCGGACTCGCGGAAGTCGACGATCACCGCTTCCTTCATGTTCGCGAGCTTGATGGCCATGAAGCCGCCGCCGCCGATGCCGGAGGCGTTCGGCTCGAGGACGCCGAGGGCAAAGGCCGTGGCGATGGCCGCGTCGACGGCGTTGCCGCCCTTCTTGAGGATGTCTACGCCGACCTGCGAAGCCTCGGGCTTGGCGGCGGCGACGACGCCGACGCTGCCTTGGCCGGAGCGGCCGTGCAGGTTGACGGGAGTCTGGGCGAAGGCGAGCGCCGAAAGGCAAAGCAAGGCGATCGCGACGATAGAGAGTCTTTTCATCGAAGCCTCCTGGGTACGATTTCAACTATAAAAATTACATGATGTAAATAAACTGTCAATCGCATATACATGCGCGCCGGGCAGGCATAGTGGTATATTTATAAAATATCACCGCTGGGTGGAGGCGCTTGCCGCACCGTGGATCATTTCGTTTTTTGCGCGACAGTCATGTCGGTTTCGGAGGCCCCGGGCGGCGGGAGCCCCGCATTGCGCTCGCCGGCGGGGAGGGCCATACTTTCCGCGAGGAGGCTTCCATGCCCTCGATGACCGAGATCTACGAGCGTCACGCGGCGCGCTACGACGAACTCGTCGAGCGCGAGGACGCGGCCGGAAGCATCGCGGCCCGGCTCGCGGCGGAGCCCGGATTTGACGGGGGGATCGTCTGCGAGTTCGGTGCGGGCACCGGGCGCCTGACGCGGCTGTATCTCGGGAGGGCCCGGAGGGCCTACGTCTTCGACCGCTCGGGGCACATGCTCGAGGCCCTGGCCGCGAAGTTCCCGGAGGCCGCGGGCGGCGATCGGCTTCGCATAACGCGCGCCGGGCATCTCGAGGCGGCGCCGCCCGAGCCCGCCGCGGTTTTCCTGGAGGGCTGGAGCTTCGGCCATTTCGCGATGGAGCGGCCGGAGGAGCCCGCGGAGGCCGCCGCGCTCCTCGACGCGGTCGTGCGGCGCGTCCTGGCTCCGGGCGGCCGCGCCTTCCTCTTCGAGACCCTCGGCACCGGCGTGGAAGGGCCGGCCGCGCCGCATCCGCGCCTCGCGGCCTTCTACCGCGCCTTGGAGGCCATCGGGTACCGCCGCGAAGTCCTCCGCACCGACTACCTCTTCGCCGACCCCTCCGAAGCCGCGCGCGTCTGCGGCTTTTTCTTCGGTGAGGCCTTCGGCCAGGCGGTCCTGGCCGCGGGCTCGCCCCGGGTCCGCGAGTTCACCGGACTCTGGGCGCGGTAGCCCGGGCGCGCCGGCCAGGGCGGATTAGCGCGCTTCCGGCTTCCTGAAGGTCTTCCGGATCAGCGCGGCGAAGCTCGTCAGCGTGGGGCCGGTCGGGCTCGGGGAAAAGAGTTCGTTGAGGACGTCGCGGCGTTCCTTCTCGAGCCAGGCGCCCAGGGCGCGGCCCGCCTCGCTGTCGTTGTCCCGGCCGTGGACGATGCGGACCAGGGCGAGCATCTCCGCCGAGTTCAGCATCGAGGATCCCTCGCGGTCGGAGATGTAGTAGCTCGAGCCGCTGGCGGAACGCTCGATGGCGAGCGTCGCCCGTTCCGTGGGCCCCGCGCCGCGATCCCGGGCCTCCGCCCGGTCCCGGCGCTCCCCGCGCGCGTTCTCGAAACGTTCGACCTCCATGTTGTGGAGGTGGACCCGCGCCTGTTCGACGAGGAAATCCAGGCCCTCCGCGTCGAGCTTGGGGAGGAGGGAGCGGAGTTCCTTGAGGAGGTCGGCCTTCTCCTCGGCGGCCGCGGCATCGGCCCCGCGCCGCGCCTTGGCGGCCGGGGCCTTGGCCTTGGGGGGCGCCTTCGAGGGCGTCTTCGCGGTCGCCTTCGCGGCCGGCTTGGCGGCGGGCTTGGCGGCCGGCTTGGCGGCGGCCGGCTTGGCGGCGGGCTTGGCCTTAGAAGCGGCGGCCGGTTTGGCGGCGGTCGCCTTCGCCGGTTTCACCGCGGCCGCGGCGCGTTTGGCCGGC
>DAINBW010000309.1:0-4310 GCA_036732745.1 Spirochaetales bacterium
CGAAAGCTTGAGGCTCCGCACGACGGTCCTCGCCTTCCGCGTCTCGGTGAACAGGGCGCGGTAGACGCGCCGCGAGGACACGAGGCCGTTGTCCTTGAGGGCGACCAGTTCCACGGCCAGGTCGGGCCCGATCGCGTAGGCGAGGAATCCGCCGCGCTCGGTCTTGCCGCCCGAGGTCAAGGCAAAGCGGTTGCCCTCGAGGAGGAGCTCGGTGCCGTCCGCGCCGCGGAAGAGGCCTTCGATCTTGACCGGCGCCTCGCGCCGCGCCGCGGCGCCGGGCTTGCCGGCCATGGACTGCTGGAGCTTGCGGTAGGTGCCGTCCCAACGGTCCTCCGCGTCGACCTTCATCTTGAGGTCCTCGAAGACCCGCACCGAGATGCTTTCGGCGCCCGTGAGCTCGATGTCGAGGAGCCGGCGGAGGTTCGTCACGGACTCGTTCTGGCAACCTATGTAGAGCCCGTAGCTCGTGGGGTGGGACTCGTTCCAGACGAAGCCCTCCTGGGCCTCGGAGGAGTAGAAGGTGATGGAGGCGCTCTCCTTGTTGAACAGGAGGAGGCGCGCCTCCGCCGACTGGGGATCGGTGGCGACGTCGTACCAGACGCCGGAGAGGAAACGCTCGAAATCCTCTGCCTTGCCGGTCAGGATCTTCGCGGCCTTGCTCCGTTCGACCTCGGCGCCCGTGATCCTCTCGCTGCCCGCCTCGACGTAGGCGGAGCGCTTGAAGTCCCAGATGTAGGTCGTCTTGACCTGGTCCAGGAGATTCTTGGATTCGGCGTCGTGCCGGAAGGCGACGATGGGCCAGCTCGTGCCGTTGGTCTGGCCGAGCTGGTAGCCCTCGGTGCGCTCGAGCTGTTCCACGAGGACGGAGTCGGCGGAAACGCCGGCGATCCGCTGGTAGGAGAGGGTGTTGGGATCGGGGCCCGGAATGCGGCGGAAGACCGTCAGGGACTGGGCGTTGGCGTCGTCCATGCCGGTCGCGACGATGCTCAGCGTGTGGTCGCCGATGAGGTCCCGCACTTGCAGCGAGAGCGTCGTCAGCTTCGTCGCCAGGGTCTCCCCCTCCCAGGCGCGCACCCAGCTCCTCCGCTGCGGCAGGTAGTCCGCCACGACGAGGGAGAGCCGGCCCTCGGGCTTGTCGGTCTTGCGGACGATGAGGATCTGCTCGTCCCCCTCGTCCTGGTCGAGGTTCACCGAGTTGACGTCGAGGACGACCTCGTTCGGGAGGGCGGTGATGCGGTTCGTGGTCGCTTCGCGCTCGGCCTGGGCCTCCCGCTCCTCGGGGGAGGCGGCGGGACCGACCTCGACCTGGCGCGTCGCGACGGGGCGCGACGCCTCCGCGGCGCCCGAGCGGGTGCTCAGGAAATAGTAGACCGCGACGCCGAGGGCGATCGCGCAAAACATCAGGAAGACCGCTTGGACGAGCTTTTTCATTGGACCTCGAAGGGATTGGCGGGGCCGGGGCCTGGTCGCGGCCGCTCCGGGGGCGGCGGCGTGGTCCCCGAAGGATCAGCGCGGTCGGGCCGCGCTCTCGTCTAAGGACCGGACTATGTTTTCTAGCACGGCCTCTTTCATGCTATCAAGGGGGCGGTCGCAGGTGAAGCCGGCCGCGGTCTTGTGGCCGCCGCCGCCGAAGGTCTGCGCGATGTGCGCGACGTTGACGAGTCCCTTGGAGCGGAGGGAACAGCGGAGCTTGCCCTCGAGGTTTTCCTTGAAAAGGAGGGAAACCTCGACGGCGCGGCCCCGCAGCGGCAGGTTGATGAGGTCCTCGGCGTCTTCGTAGGAAGCCCCCGAGGCGGCGAGGTCGGAGCGGCGCAGGGTCTGCACCGCGACGCGGTTTTCCAGGCGGAGTTCGAGGGAGGAAAGCACCATCTTCTGGAGGATGAGGACGCCGATGGAGGCGGACTCGTACATCCGGTTGTGGATGACGTAGGGCTTGACCCCCTTTTCGACGAGGGCCAGGGCGCAGGCGAAGGTGCCGGAACCCGTCTTGGGGTAGGCGAAGGAGCCGGTGTCGTAGACCAGGCCGCAGAAGATCGCCTCGGCCGCGTCGAGGGGGAAATCCGCCCCGATGAGGAGGCCGAGCCGATAGACGAGCTCGCAGGTGCTCGAGGCGCCCGAATCGATGCATTGGAAGGGTTTGGCCGCGACCTTCGCCTCGTGGTGGTCGAGGACGAGGAGATCCTTGCGCTCCTCCATGATCGCCTCGATCCGCTCGCCCAGGTAGCCGAGGTCGTGGGTGTCCACGACGATGAAGGTCGCCGCCGAGGGGTCGAAGGGGAGGGGATCGCCCTTGCCGAGGTTGAAGAAGAGGCCGCGTTGGTCCATGAAGCGGTATTTGGCCGGGGCTTCCTCGCCGAGGATCGGTATCGCGCGTTTGCCGATGGAGGCGAGGGCGAGGGCGAGGGCGTAGGCGGCCCCGAGGCCGTCGGCGTCGGGACCGTCATGGGGAGTGATCAGGTAATCGTCGTGGGCCTTGAGAAACTCGGCCGCATCCTCAATGGTCATTCGGCTCCTCGCCGGGTCGGCGCTTCTTCGCTAATTTTAATGCCGCGACGAGAGCGGCCGCAAGCACGGCGACGCCTAAAAAGACGATAAGGAGGGTGCCGAAGGGCGATGTTTCCCCGTTTCTTTCCTTCGCGGCGCCTCCCGTCCCGCCGGAGGCGTCCTTCCGGGCGGCCTCGCCCTCCGTGCCGGTCCCGGGACCCGCGGCGGCGATCCACGCGTCGGCGGCGGCCGCGCCCGAAAGGCTCCCGTCGCTTCCCGCGGGAAGCTCGGGGAAGTCCGCGCTCGAGCGCTCGGGCATTTCCTCGAGGAGGCGCATGACGCCGGGAGCGGCGGCGTCGACCTTGGCGCCGACGCCGAGCCCCACCGTGATCGCCCTGAACGAACCGAGGTCCAGCTTCTTCACGTACTCGAGGGAAGGATGCTTGAGCTTGTAGTCGGCCGCGTAATACTTGGTCCCCCACGGCGTCTCCTGGCGCTCGTCGGTGACGAGGAGGACGTATTTGGGGCGGGTCGGCTCCCCGAGCTCCTCCAGGTCGACCGCGGCCCGGTCGAGCGCCCCGCCGATGTCGGTGAAGCGGCCGTCGCCGACGAGCGCCCTGAGGCTCGCGATGGCCCTGGCCTTGTCCTCCTCGGCGCGGATCGTCCCGGCGAAGAGGCGATCGGTCTTCCCGTAGAACACCTCGATGACGAGGCGGTCGCCCGGCATGACGAGGGGGCCGACGATCTCGCCGGCGAGATAGCGGGTCGCGGCGCCTATCGCGTCCCGCATGGAGAGCGATTTATCCACGAGGAGCACGATGTCGATGGAGCTTTCCCTGGTTTCGGCGGCCGAGCCGCTCGCCGCGGCGGCGCACAGTCCCGCCAGGAGGGCGAGGAGGGCGAATCGGCGCATTTTTCGGCGCTGAGCTGGCCTTGGAGTACGCTGTTTCGGCATGGAACGCGCTTCCTTTCGGGCTCGACGACCTGCTCGTGCCCTCGCTCGATCGTATTCTACCATATTATACAAAAAAGTCGCGACGAAAATATTTTTTCGCCCTTTACAAGTTTCTCGGCCTTTCGATACTATAACGTAAGAAATTGTATCCAGCTAAAGGAGATCGTATGGGCGCGATAGATCTGCCGAAGAGTCCTAATGTATTCCACCCCGAGAAGCCGAGTGCCGTCGGTTCCCGCAACTCGCTCGCCCAGGAGGGCCGCGACCAGCAGCGGGAGGTCAACCAGCTCCTCGAGGAGGAGACCAATAAAGTCCTCCACCACATGAACGCTCGCCTCCCCAAGGAGGTTCTCGAGCGGCTGGACGTCATGGGCGGTATGAAGGAGAAGTTGTACAACTACTTCAACCAGAACTACCAGAACATGTTCAACCGCTTCATGGTCACCACCGAAGACGAGATGGTGAAGAAGGTCCGCAACTTCATCGACAAGGAAGAGATGAAGGGCCTGGCCCGCTACACCCCGAAGGAGATCGCCGAGCTCCTCGACCAGGTCGGCGGCGCGGACAAGTTCAACACGGGCGAGATCGAGAAGTCCGTCGTCAACATGTACGGCCACCTCATGGGCCACATCCAGCGCGGCGTCAACGACCTCGAGAACCTCACGAACAGCCTCCTCCGCCAGAAGACCGACGTCGGCGCCTTCATCCGCGGCGAGAACGCCTATTCCGTCGTGAAGTGCTCCTTCAAGGACAACATCTACAAGCCGAAGACCGTCGCCGACGTGAAGCTCTCCGTCAACATCCTCGACTCCGAGCTCATCAGCCCGATCTTCCACTACCAGGTCACGGTCGAGTACCTCATCAAGGACCT
>DAINBW010000310.1:0-4307 GCA_036732745.1 Spirochaetales bacterium
CGCGGCGGCCGCGCGGGAGGCGCTCGGGGCCGAGGGCGCGTAGTCCTTGGCGTATTCCTCTTCCTCGAGGCCGCCGTAGCCGGATTCGAAGATCCGCGCCTCCGCGGTGCCCGCTATCGAGAGGGGAAGGACGGGCCGACCCAGCCGCAGGGGCGGATAGAGGTTCTGGATGAAGGAAACGGGCCGCCCGCTCACGAGGGAAAGGCTCACGTTGCGCCAATCGGTCTTCGAGGGGTTGTCCACGATGGCCCAACCCTGGATCCAGGGCTGGGAGCCGGAAAGGTCGAGGCGGTAGGAAACCTTCCAGACCGGCGCGGCGACGATGTAGCCGAAGGAGACCTCGCGGCTTCCGCCGCCCGGGAAGCGCAGGTCGAGCTGGCGGCGATCGGCGTCGCGGGCGCCGAGGACGAGGGCGAGCGCCCGGTTGAAGTCGGCCATCGCGGCGGGGTCGGTGAAGCGGAAGGAGGCGATCTCGTCGAGGGCGAAGGCGACGACGCCCTTGGCCGTGAGCAGCACCAGGGTGTCCCGGACCTGGCCGTCCTTGCCCGTCGGACGCTTCTCCACGGAGACGATGCGCCCAAGGACGGTCTCCGGGGCCTGGACCTCGAGCTCGGCGCCGCGGAGCCGCCCGAGCAGCGCGGCGACGGTCGGCGAGGCCGAAAGGTCGATGCGCAGGCCGCGCAGCGTCTCGTCGACGGTTTCGAGGCTCGGGTAGGAAACCGTCGGCGAGCCCGAGGCCTCGGTCGCCGCGGGATCCCTGGCGACCAGGGACTTGAGCGCGTCGTCGACCTCGGCGGTGGAGAAGGGCAGGGGAACCGTCACGTCCCCCTTGATGCTTCCCCGGTGCTCGAAGTAGCCGACGCCCGAGGAATAGAGGGCGACCTTGGTCACGGGCAGATCCTCGGCCGCCAGGCCGGCTCCAAGGATGATAAGGGATTGCGCGAGGGCGAGTGCCAGGATTCCTGGGGCAGGGCGTATCGACATGGGAGGCCTCCGTTCGGCGGCGGTCGGGCCGCGCACCCTTGGAGTATAGCGCAGCCCGGGCCGCGCCGCCCGGGCCGCCCGAACGGGGCGGGCGGCCTCCCTTGCCCCTTAGTTCTTGGCGGGGGCTTCGATCGAGAGGAGGGTGACCTCGAAGACGACCGTGCTGTAGGGCGTGATCGCCGTGCCGGCCCCCTCGGCGCCGTAGGCGAGGGCGGAGGGGATGACGAGCTTGTACTTGCCGCCCACGTTCATGAGCTGGAGGCCTTCGGACCAGCCGGGAATAACCTGCTCGAGGGGGATGATCGCCGGCTCGCCGCGCTCGATGGAGCTGTCGAAGGTGCTGCCGTCGAGGAGCGTGCCGACATAGTCGACCTTGACCGTGTCGGTCGCCTTGGGCTTGGCGCCCGTGCCCTGCGTGAGGACCTCGTACTGCAGGCCGCTCGGGGTCGTCACGACGCCGGCCTTCTTGCCGTTCTCCGCGAGGAATTTCTCCTCCGCGGCTACGTTGTCCTTGGCCTTCTTCTCGGCGGCGGCCATGAGGGCGGTCTGGACGGTCTCGTTGGCCTGCTCAAGGCTGATCTTGGGCTTGCCCTTTCCCATCGCGTCGTTCATGCCCTTGAGAAAGGCCTTGCCGTCGATGGCGACCGAGGTGGTCTTCAGGCTGTTGCCCATGAGCACGCCGAAGGCGTAGCTCGCGTCCGCGGTCTTGGGGGCCTCGGCGGTCTTGGCGGCGGCCTCGGGGGCGGCGGCGGGCTTCGCGGCCTGGCAGGAGGAAAGGAGGGCGGCGACGGCGAGCGCCGCGAGAAGCTTCTTCATCGGTGAATCCTTCCGGGTAAGATTGAAAGCGGGCAAAGGGTAGCCGTTCTCGGGAAAAAGCTCAATGAGGCCAGTGGCTTACCGTCCTTCGGCTCCACGCGGAGGCCGTCCCGCCACATCCAAATGCGCCCGACCGATCGGCGCGGCGCCTGCGTTTTTGTCTGAATCTCCGGATTCCGCGGTATCTCGTGTTCGGCCAGCCCTGGAACCGTAAGCCAAAAAATCATGCGCGACGTGCAGGGGGTAATCTGTCCTCCTGGGCTTGGGCAATACCGTTTCGGTGATCGCGGAAGACCCCGCGTGGACCGGGAAGTCAACCTTTTCGCGCATCTCCCAAGCATTTCCAGGTCAAGCCAAAAAAAACATCAAGAAGGTC
Organism: Spirochaetales bacterium; assembly: GCA_036732745.1. Classification (GTDB taxonomy): domain Bacteria; phylum Spirochaetota; class Spirochaetia; order Treponematales; family Rectinemataceae; genus JAEUJG01. The sequence continues at coordinate 2,177 of DAINBW010000310.1, forward strand.
AAATTAGATTGACGAAAGCCTTGCGCTGGCCAATACTGGCTTTTCGTTGCGGGTTTTTTTAGGGTAATCGGCGGTAACGATCCCGCCGATTCCGCGATCCCGCCGACATGGCGCCGCGGTTTAACCGGCGGTCACCGATAGCATGACAAAGAAAGGCAGCCTCAGGTGAGACGGACCGTCCAAGCAATCCTACTCATATGCGCATTCCCCCTTGTCGCTTTTTCGCAGACCATCGCGGACAAGGACATCCCGCCGGACATGGCGGCGATACTCGGCCGAAAACAGCTGGTCGTCGCCTTGACGGCAAGCGACCAGCCTCCCTTCTATTTCGTGAGCAAGAAAGGCGAGCTCGCGGGCTTCGACGTCGACATCGCCGCGGCGATGGCGAAGGAACTGGGTGTCGCCCTGGTCTTCAACCGCGAGGCGAAATCCTTCAACGACGTCGTGTCCCTCGTCGCCTCCGGGAAGGCCGACCTGGCCGTCTCGAAACTGAGCAGGACGCTCGGCAGGGCACGCTATGTGCGCTTCTCGAGGCCCTACATCGTCCTTTCCCAGGGGCTCCTCATCAACCGCGTCCAGCTCGCGCAGCGGGCCTCCGAGGACGACGTGAAAGCCTTCATCCGCGGTTTCGAGGGGAAGCTCGGCGTCATCCGGAACTCCTCCTACGTGAACTACGCGAAGGAAAATTTCCCGAAGGCGCGGATCGTCGAATACGGAAGCTGGAACGAGGTCGTCGCGGCGGTGGCGGAGGGAGAGGTCCTCGCGGCATACCGCGACGAACTCGAGATCCGGAAGGCTTTCGACTCCCTGCCCAACGCCGCCATCACCCTGAAGCCCATGTACTTCACGGACCTGGTCGATCCCATAGCCATCGCGGTCGGCTACAAGAATACGCAGCTTCTCGCCTGGGTCGACATCTTTCTCGAGATGAAGGACTATCGGGCTACCTCGAAAGACCTGATCTCCCGCTACAAAGACGAGTGAGGACGCGACCATGAAATTCGGCAAGATCGTGAAGCATCCGCTCACCCTTTTCCTGTCCATCGCCCTGGGCGTCCTCTTCGGCCTGTACCGCCAGGATCTCGCGGTGGCCTTGGGGGCCGTCGGCGACGCCTACTTGAGTTTCTTCCAGATGACCGTCATTCCGATCCTGATCACGGCGATCGTCTCGAGCCTCGGCAGGCTCATGAAGGACAAGAGCGCCCGGAAATACATCGTCCGCATCATCCTGGTCTTTGTCCTCGTCCTTGGATTCTCCTCCGTCTTCGGCACCGCCCTCGGCCTCCTGGGCAGGCCCGGCGCGGGCCTCGGCGACGCGACGACGACGAGCCTCAACAAGATCATCAAGACCTCGAGCCAGGACCAGAACCAACAGATGGCCCTGAAGAGCGCGGAGGTCGACAGCCCGGGCCGGAAATCCTCCCTCCTCGATTTCCTCCTCAAGATCATCCCCTCGAACATTTTCAGCGCCTTGAGCTCGGGGCGGATCCTGGAGATCGTCTTCTTCAGCATCATCTTCGGCGTGGCGGTCGGATTCATCCGGGACAAGGCGTCGACCTTCCTCCTCGATTTATCCGCCTCCCTCCTCGAGTCCTTCCAGAAGCTGATCAACTGGACGATGTACGGCCTGCCCTTCGGACTTTTCTTCCTCATCGGCAAGCAAATAGCCCAGGTCGGCGTCGAGATCTTCCTGGCGATGATCAAGTTCATCGTCATCTTCTACGCCGGCGGACTCGCGGTCTTCCTGGTCTGCACCGCGATCATCTGGATCCGCTCGCGCGAGCGCAATCCGCTCAAGGTCCTCAAGGCGCTCATCGATCCGATCGTCATCTCCCTCGCGACGCGGAGCAGCTTCGCCGCCCTGCCCTCGTCCATCAGCTCGCTCGGCAAGTTGCGTTTCGACGAAAACACCACCAACCTCGTCCTGCCCCTCGGTCTCACGATCCTCCGCATCGGCAACATCCTGTACTTCGCCTTCGCCGCCTGCTTCGTGGCGCAGATCTACGGCGCCGCCTTGAGCGCGCAGAGCGTTTTCCTCGTCGTCGTCGGGGCCGTTTTCGCCGGCACCGCGACCGCGGGCTCCTCGGGCCTCCTGACCCTGCCCATGATAGGCATCATCCTCGATCCCCTC
>DAINBW010000311.1:0-4303 GCA_036732745.1 Spirochaetales bacterium
CGACGGCTTCGCTGCCCGAGCGCCCGGAGTCGAGGAGGAAACGCGCCGCGCAAAGGGCGGCGTCGAAGAGGGCCGCCGCGCTCTCGCCGTCCGGCGAATAGGCGCGAAGCCATATCGAACCCTCGGCGCGGGAGAGCACGGCGAGGCGCTCGGCGCCGACGCCGCGGCGCCGGTCGAGAAGCTCGCGCGCGGCCGCCGGCCAGTCCCTGTCCTTGCCCTCGGCCGCGAAATCGTCGACGAGGAGGATGTCGGCGTCGCAGACCCGGAGCTTGTAGAAGCTCAAGTCCATGCGGTCATTGTACCTGAACGGAGGCGCGGGAGGAAGGCCGCGGGCGCGGGATGGCGCGGGATGGAACGGGATGGACGCGGCGCCGCCCCGCCTGCTATCCTCGGGGCCGCGATGCGCGAACTTTTCGACCTGCCGCCGCCCCGCGAACCCGCGCGGACCAGGCTTCCCGTCCTTCGGGCCGCCGATTTCGCCGCCGGCCCGCCCTTGGGTCCCGGCGTCTGCGGCATCGACGAGGCGGGCCGCGGGCCCCTCGCCGGGCCGGTCTTCGCGGCCGCCGTCGTGCTGCCGGCGGACTTTCCCCTGGACTGCCTGGACGACTCGAAGGTCCTTTCGGCGGCTCGCCGCGAGGCGGCCTTCGGCCTCGTCGTCGAGGGCGCCCTGGCCTGGGCCGTCGACTGGGCCTCGCCCGCGGAGATCGACGAGCTCAACATCCTCGGCGCGACCTTCCTCGCGATGGGCCGCGCCTACCGCGCCCTGGAGGCTTCGCTCCTCGCCCGCGGCCTCCCGGCGCCCGCGGAGCTCTACGTGGACGGCAACCGCCACCCGCCCCTCGGCCGGCCCCTGGCCGCCGTCGTCAAGGGCGACGCCCTCGTGCCCGCGATCATGGCCGCTTCCATCCTGGCGAAGGTCGCCCGCGACCGCGCGATGGAGCGGCTCGACTGGCTCTATCCTGATTACGGCTACGCGAAGCACAAGGGCTACCCCACCGCCGCGCACCGCGCGGCCTGCCTGCGCCTCGGCCCCTCGCCCGCGCAGCGGCTCTCCTTCCGCGTGGGCTAGGCCGAGGAGCCGGCCCGGCCCGGCCCGGCCGCCGAACCGACGCTCCGGCCCCGGGTTCCGACGGGGCCCGCTTTTCCCTTTGACGGCGCCCGGGGGCGGGCGTACAATGCCGGACAACGCTTGCGCCCGCCGTCGGCGGTCCGGGGAGGCTCGATGTGCGAAACCATTCGAAGGCGGCCGTCTTTCTCGGCGGCGCTCTGCTTGGCCTGTGCCTTGGCGCTCTGGGCGCCGGCCTCCTCGTGGCCGCAAGCGGCCGCCGCGCCGTCGCCGGTCTCGACGAGCGAGCTCGCCAGGCTCGCGGAGATCTCGACGCGGCTCGAGGCGCTCAACGAGAGGCTCAGGAACGAGCTCGCGGACTCGAAGCGGAACTCGAGCGAATTGGCCGCGCTGCTCGGGAGCTCGAGGCTCGAGCTCGAGGCTCTGAGGAGCGAGCTCGAGTCCTCGCGGCGGATCTCGACCGAGCTCGGGGAACGTGCCGCGAGCTCGGCGTCGGAATCGACCGCGCTGCGGACGGCCTTGACGAAAGCGGACGACTCCTTGCGGAGCTTGGAGAGCTCGTTCGAGGCATACAGGCGCGCGGCGGAAGCCAGGATTAGGAAGGTCGAGCTCGGCAGGGCCGCGGCGGTCGCGGCGGCCGCCGCCGGTTGGCTCGCCGCCCTAGGCCTCTTCCTGTTCCGCTAGGCGCGGCGGGCCGGTCCGGGCCGCGTCGCGCCGGACTCGCGCCACGGGCCGCGCCGCGCCCGACTCGGATGCTTCGGGCCGCAACGGGCCGCGCCTTTCTCGGGGCGGCGCCGGGCCGCTCCCGTCCAGGTCCGCGGGGCATAAAAAAAGAAACGGCCGGCGGCCGTTCCTTTCCTGCGTGCGTAGCGCGATCCCGTCCGGGCGCGCGCCCCCGAGCGGGGGCCGGAGGTTTTAGTCGGCTGAGGATTCGGCCTCGGGCTTCTTGTCCGCGGCGTCCTTGCGGCGGACGACGACCCGGCGCTTCTTCTCGCCGGCGGGAGTCTCGCCGCCGGCGGCGGCCGCGGAGCGCCGGGGAGCGCGCTTCCGCTCTTCCGGGGCGGGCTCGAAGCTCACCGAAGGGGCCTCGGCGCCGGGCTTTTCCATATACTTGAGGGCGCCCTGGAAGGCCTTGAGGAAGCCCTTCATGTCGTCCTTGAAGATCACGATGGAGCGGCGATCGAAGTTTTCGGCCTCGGTGGGCTTGGACTCGACGACGGTGAGGAAGACGTCGCCCATGCGGTTCTCCTTCACGTTGAAGAAGTAGGTCCGCCCCTCGCAGGTGATCCTCGTCGAAAAGAGCTCGCCGCGTATGCCCATAGATGTTCCTCCGTCGCTATCCTTCGCGTATCTTAGCGGATAAAGCGTTTTTCTGCAAGAGAAGCGAAGGGGACCCTAGGAGGCGTCCGCTTCCCTGACCATCGCCGTGTGCCATTCGAGGAGCCAAGCCTCGTCGGCCGCGCGGCCGCCCTCGACGTCGGCCATGACGCGGAAGACCGGCTCGGTGCCGGAGCCGCGCATCCAGAGAAAGGCCTTGGGCTTGCCCTCCGCGTCGAGGAGGGCCAACCGGAGGCCGCCCTTGCCGGAGGCGGCGAAGTCCTCGCCGACCTCGCGCTCGGCGGAGCCGTTGGAGGCGAAGGCCTTCCAGGCGACGACGCCGAGCCGGCGCTCGAACTCGGGCTTCCGTTTTCCCCACTCGCGGAGGAAGACGGCGCGGTAGCGGTCCTTGAGCGCGGCGTGGTCGGCGCTGCGGATCTTGAGGGCTGCCTGGGGCTCGAAGGCGCTCGTCGTCGCGAAGGCGGGCAGGGAGGCCACGATCGCGCCGAGGTCGTAGTCCGGCGCGTAGGCCTCGTTCCGGCCGGAGCGGCGGAGCCAGATGTGGTAGAGGCCCTCGCCGCCCTCGCCGTCGCGGAGGAGGAGGAGCTTGAGCACGGCGCCGAGGGTCGCGAGGGGATCGCGGACCTCGGAGGGGTGGGTGATGTTGCCGCCGTTGGAGCCCTCGCCGAGGATGCGCACGAGGTAGCCCTCGGCGCGGAGCGCGGCGGCGAGGCCGACGACGTTGGCCTCGCCGGTCTCCGCGCGGCGTACCTCGGCGCCGAAGGCGCGGCCGATCGCCTCGATCCGGAGGCTCGTGCCGTCGTTCACCGCGACGGCGACCTTGTCGAGTGGCCGGCCGTCCGCGCCGTAGCGGAGCTTGCCGTCGCGCACGAGGGAAGCGAGCTCCGCGACGCAGGCGAGGGCGAAGACCTCCTGCGCCTCGAGGACGCGGGCCGTGCCGGAGGCGCGGTCGCGCCAGACGAGGTTGCCGCGGTCGCCGTCGCAGTCGGGGACATAGCCCACGGCGAAGGCGGGATCGCGCGCGGCGGCCGCCTCGAGGAGCTCGGCGCAGGGCCGGAGCGACTCGCCCTCGGGGACGATGCGGTGGGCGAAGGCGCGGGGCACCGCGTTGTGCGCTTCCAGCCTGAGTCCCAGGCCGCCGAGGAAGTCCGCGTCGATGGAAAGGGCGCGCGCCGAGCCGTTGAGCTCGGCGAGGACGCCGACGGGCGCGCCTTCCGCGGCGCGGGCCATCTCCGCGAGGAGCTCCTCCTGTGCGTCGGGATCGGACCTGCCCGTGACGATCTCGCGGGCGAAGAGGGTATAGGCGGAGACAGAGCGGCGCTTGGCGGCGGAGACGCCGGCGAAGAGCCGGGCCAGGGCCCGCGGTTCGGCGGCGTCCTGCAGGGCCAGGATCCGGGCGGGGAGGGCCGGGTCGGCGGCGAGGGTCTTGAAGGCCGCGATGAGGCGGGAGGCCTCGGCGCCGGGGAGGACGCCGCCGCCCACGCCGAACTTGACGCCGTTGTGCGCGGGCGGGTTGTGGCTCGCGGAGACGTAGCAGAAGCCCTCGGCGCGGTCCTCGTGGTCGGCGGGCAGGGAGGCGCAGGCGCGGGCGTAGGCCATGATCTCGGGCGCCGCCACGATGAAGAGGTAGCGCGGCCGGGCGCCGAGTCCGAGGAGGACCCGCGCCATGATGTCGGCGATGGCGGGGCCGGTCGGCCGGGCGTCGATGCCGAGGATGACGGCGGGATCGGGGCGGCCCGAGCGCTCGCGGAGGTAGTCGTAAAAAACCAGGGCCATCGCGCCCGCGAGGACGAGGTCCGCCGGCGCGAGGAGGGGAGAAAGGCTGTCCTCGTCGGCCGTCGCGGCGCCCGCGGCGGAAGGGGCGGGCAGGGGCGCGGCCCAGGCCGCGCGGGGATGGCG
>DAINBW010000312.1:0-4285 GCA_036732745.1 Spirochaetales bacterium
GATCGGCGCGCTCCTGGCCGGGCGGCAAGCCCGATTCGCTCAAGTCGATGGCTCCTCGCCTCTGACGTAGACGAACTGGTTTTTCCTGGGATCGCCGGGATCGGTCTCCCGTAGCTTGCGGAAACCGCAGGTCTTCTCGTAGAAAGAGTGGTTGCTCGTGGCCCAGGCGGGGGTTTCGAGCCTCCAGCGCCGGGATGGATGCGCCGCCTGGGCGTGGCGCCAGAGCGCGAGCCCGACGCTGCGGCGCTGCGCGGCGGGTTCCACGAAGATGCAGCCGAGCGCGTTCGAGCCCTCGCCGTCGGTTCCCGGGAAGACATTGATCGCCCCGACGATGCGGCCACCCTCGCGCGCCACGTAGCAGCGCGCGGCGGAAATCAGGCACCAACGCCTGATGAAGCTCCCGTCGTCGTAGCCCTCCGGGCCGCCCCGCTCCTCGCCCAGGTGCCGCCGCGCGTCGTCGTCGAAGGCGCGCGTCATGACCGCCGTGAGTTCCTCGATGTCGGAAGGCTCGATCGGCGCGATCTCCATGCGTGGTTCCATGCGTGGTTCCATGCTTTCCTCCTGGGGCCCCATGCTAGCGTAACGGCCGGAACTCGGCATGACATTCCTTGCGCTGTTTTCCCGTGGCCTTTCTGGCGCGGGCGGCGGCCTGGCCGGCCGCTTGCCGTGCGCAAATCCGCGCCGGCGAGCGCCCGCCGCGCGGGCGAGTCCTCGCTCCTTGACTGCACTCCCTCAAGCGGGGCACAATGAGGGCGCCGCGCCCCTGAAGCGCGGTAAGGAGTTATCCATGAGCGAAAACGCGAAGGTCGCGGGCGCGACGCCCCCCGAGGCCTCCTCCTCCGGCCCCTCGGGCCCCGGCCCCGACTTCATCCGCGAGGCCGTGGCCGAGGACATCCGGTCCGGCAAGACCAAGGAAGTGCGGACGCGCTTCCCCCCCGAGCCGAACGGTTGGCTCCACATCGGACACACCAAGGCCTTCCTCATCGACTTCGAGGTCGCGAAGGACTTCGGCGGCAAGTGCAACCTGCGCTTCGACGACACGAATCCCGAGAAGGAGGACATGTCCTACGTCGAGGCGATCAAGCGCGACGTCGCCTGGCTCGGTTGCGACTGGGAAGACCGCGAGTTCTACGCCTCCGACTACTACGAGGCCCTCTACGAGCTCGCCGTCAAGCTCATCAAGAAGGGCAAGGCCTACGTCGACGATCTCTCCGCGGAGGAGATGAGCGAGTATCGCGGCACCAATGTCCCCGACAAGAACAACATCACGATAACCCCGCCCGGACGGAACAGTCCCTGGCGCGACCGTTCCGTGGAGGAGAACCTCGACCTCTTCGCGAGGATGCGCGCGGGCGAATTCGCCGACGGCGCCAAGACCCTCCGCGCGAAGATCGACATGGCGCATCCGAACCTCCTCATGCGCGATCCGCCCATGTACCGCATCCGCCGCGAGCCCCACTACCGGACCGGGACGACGTGGTGCATCTACCCGATGTACGACTTCCAGCACCCGCTGTCCGACGCGATCGAGGGCGTGACCCATTCCCTCTGCTCCCTCGAGTACGAGATCCACCGCCCCCTCTACGACTGGTTCATCCGCGAGGCCGAGGTCTTCCCCTCGCGCCAGATCGAGTTCGCCCGCCTCAACATCACGCACACGGTCCTTTCCAAGCGCTGGCTCCTCCGCCTCGTGAAGGACGGCCTCGTCTCCGGTTGGGACGATCCGCGCATGCCGACCCTCTCGGGCCTCCGCCGCCGCGGCTACACGCCCGAATCGATCCGCGACTTCATCTCGAGGATCGGCGTCGCCAAGACGGACTCCCTCGTCGACATCCAGCTCCTGGAGCACTGCCTCCGCGAGGATCTCAACAAGCGCGCCGGGCGCGTCATGGCGGTCTTGAGGCCCCTCAAGCTCGTCATCGAGAATTGGCCCGCCGGCAAGTTCGAGGAGCTCGAGGCGGTGAACAATCCCGAGGACCCGGGCGCCGGCACCCGGAAGATCCCCTTCTCCGGGACCCTCTACATCGAGCGCGACGACTTCCAGGAAGTACCGCCTCCCAAATACTTCCGGCTCTTCCCGGGAAATTCCGTGCGCCTGCGCTACGGCTACATCGTCACCTGCACGGGCTTCGACAAGGATCCCGCGAGCGGCGAGATCACGGCCGTGCGCTGCAGCTACGATCCCGCGACCCGCGGCGGCGACGCCCCGGACAACCGCAAGGTGAAGGGCACCATCCATTGGGTCTCCGCGGAGCACGCCGTGCCGATGGAGGCCCGCCTCTTCGACCATCTCTTCCCCGCAGAGCGACCCATGGACGTGGCCGCCGGCGTGGACTGGATCTCCACGATGAACAAGGACTCCCTCGAGGTCGTGAAGGGCGCCTTCGGCGAGCCTTCGCTGGCCTCCGCCAAGGACGGCGACCGCTTCCAGTTCGAGCGCCTCGGCTACTTCGCCTGCGATCCGGATTCCAAGCCGGGAGCCCCCGTCTTCAACCGCTCGGTCTCGCTCCGCGACAGCTGGGCCAAGATCGAGAAGAAGGGCGGCTGAGGCGGAGCTCCGCGCCGGCGGGACGGGGCGCGGACGCCCGCATAGATCGGAACAAAGGGCTTGTCCTCAAGGGGCAAGCCCTTTTTCATACAGGGAGGCTCTTCACATGCGACGACCGTTCAAGATCCTCATGTGGATCGCAATCGGCTTGTGTGGCCTGGTTTTCGCGATCCTGCTCGCCCTGGACCTGGTCCTCGACGCGAGGATTCCCCTTCCTTCCGCCCGGAGGAGCGGGGTGGAGGTCAGCCTTCCTTGGGATGGCGCGGACAATCCGGTCCAGGAGGGCAATACCTGCGGGGCGCATTCCGTGATGGCTGTTCTTCTCGCCTCCGGAAGCCGGAAGGTCGATCCCTACGCGGTATACGCGGAGATACCGGAAAAACTCGGCAACGGCTACCTCTGGCCCTGGGGCCTGACGCGTTACCTGAAACGGCAGGGCGTCGACGCCAAGACCTGGTGGCTCGGCTGGTTGTCCGACGAGCGAAAGGCCGCCTTCATCGAGAGGAAACTTGAACAGGGCCGGCCGGTCATCATCGTGGTGGGAAACAAAAAGTACCTGCATTATGTCACCATCCTCGGCCGAAGCGATCACGGTTTCGAAATTTATGATTCCATCGTCGAGGCGGATCTCAACCGGGAACGACCGGGCAACGTGACGGCCCCCGTGCGCGAGGTCCTCGCCCGCATGGACAGCGCCGTCTTCGAGGGTATCGGCATCCGGCTCGCCATCGCCGAGTGAGCATTCCGCGGAGAACCGATAGGAATTTCCCAACCCGCGGTCGTTTCGCGCGTAGAGCCTGATGTATGGAAAACGGGGGAGCGGTCGTCGCGGAGGTTCCGGACGAAATGACGGAACTGGGATTCTGGCTGGAGTGGCGGGCCCGGGCCGCGGCCTACGCGCGGGCCTTCGGCGGGCTCACCCGCGAGGACCGCGAGGACGTCGCGGCCGGAGCGGTCGAGCGCGCCTATGCCGCCCTTGAAAGCTATGATCGGTCCCGTCCCTTCGCCCCCTGGTTTTTCACCATCGTCCGTCGGGTCGCCCTCGACGCGGTGGCGCGCGGCCGGGAGTACCCCGCGGGGCCGGAACGTTTCGAGGCCGAGGTATCGCGGGGGGAGGAAGCGGAGTCGGCCATGACACGGGAAGGCGAGGCGGCCTTCGTCCGCGACTTCGTCGCCAAGCTTTCCGAGAGGGATCGCGAACTCGCCCACCTGATCCATGGCGAGGACCTGAACGTCGGCGAAGCCGCGCGGATCCTCGGAATCCCCGTGGGGACGGCCAAGTGGCGCCTCCACGAGATCAAGAAGGCCCTCCGGAAGGCCTGGGAGAGGGAATATGGCGAGGCGTAGCGTGCGGCATGGCTTCGATCCCGAGGCGGCGCTCCGGGCCCATTACGCCGCGGAACTCGACGCCGAGCGGCGAGCGGCCGCGCGCCGCGGCGAGCTTCCCGCGGTCGCCCCGGCGCCGGCCGCGAGGACCGCGACCCTCGACCCGGCGGCCTCCAGGCCCGCGGCGGATCGCGGCCGCAAGGGCCGACGGTTCGCCGACGCCGCCTACGCCGCCGCGCTGGCCCTGGCCGTCGGCCTGTCGCTGGCGGACCTGCCGATCCACGTGATCACGGCGCCGAGTCTCCGCCTCGATCTCCCCGACGACCGTCGCCAGCTCCAGGCGACGGTCGAGACCCTGCGTCCGATCCTGTTGGTGCTGGATCCCTTCGTCCGCCTGCACCGCATCGACGA
>DAINBW010000313.1:0-4262 GCA_036732745.1 Spirochaetales bacterium
CTCGCCAGCGCGCCCCAGATCAAGAGCCGCCAGGAGCTCGTCTCCGAGATCCTGCGCCGCGAGGAGCTCATGAGCACGGCCATCGGCCGCGGCATCGCGATTCCCCACGTGCGGCTTTCCTCCGTGACCGACCTCGTGGTCTCCGTCGGCCTGTCGAAGTGCGACATCATCGACTTCCAGAGCCTCGACGACGTGCCCGTACGCCTCCTTTTCATGATCGCGGCGGCCTACAACCAGCACGCCTACTACCTGCAGACCCTGTCCTTCTTCAGCTCCAAGCTCAAGTCGGGCGACTTGCGGACCTCCCTCCTCGCGGCGACCACGCCCGAGCAGGTCTACGAGCTCCTCGTGAAGCAGGACGACCAGTAATCCGGAACCCGAACGCGAAACGCTGAAAAGAGGCCGTCCGGCGAAGGGCGGCCTCTTTCGTTTTGCGGCCCCGCCCGGGAAAGGCCGGCGGCCGCGGCCGCGCCGCCGGGCCCTTCCCGGCGCGGGGCCGGGTCCTTTCCGGCACGGGGCCGGCGGCGCCGGAAGACGGACTCGGCCTTGCGAGCGGGTGCCCGAGCGTGCTACAGTTTGCCGTCATCCTTACAGAATAAGAAGGACCGCTTCGTGTTCCTGAAAAGCCTCGAAATATTCGGCTTCAAGTCCTTCGCGGACCGCAGCCGCATCGAATTCGCCGACGGCATCTCCGCCCTTCTCGGCCCCAACGGCTGCGGCAAGTCCAACGTCGTCGACGCCATCAAGTGGGTCGTCGGCGAGCAGTCGGCCAAGAGCCTCCGCGCCGAGAGCATGGGCGACATCATCTTCAACGGCACCGAGGCCCGCAAGGCCCTCGGCGTCGCCGAGGTCACCGTCACCATCTCCAACGAGACCGGCCTCCTCCCCCTCGACGTGCCCGAGGTCGCGATCAAGCGCCGCCTCTACCGTTCCGGCGAGGGCGAGTACTTCATCAACGGCAAGCTCGCCAAGCTCAAGGAAGTGCGCGAGCTCTTCTGGGACACGGGCATCGGCAAGAGCGCCTACTCCGTCATGGAGCAGGGCAAGATCGACCAGATCCTCTCCTCCAAGCCCGAGGAGCGCCGCTATCTCTTCGAGGAGGCGGCCGGCATCACCAAGCACAAGGTCCGCTCCCGCGAGGCCGAGCAGAAGCTCGAGCGCACCGAGGAGAACATGCGCCAGGTCGCCGGCATCCTCGGCGAGGTCAAGCGCAGCCACGACAGCCTCAAGACCCAGGCGGACAAGACCCTCAAGTACCGCGCCATCCGCGAGGAGGTCTTCACCGCCGAGCTCGACCTCCACCTCCTCCGGCTCCGGCAGTTCGTCCAGGAAAAGGACCGGCGCGACGAGGAGATCCTCGGCAAGACCAAGGCCCGCGACCAGGTGAAGGCAGAGATCGACGGCATCAACCTCTCACTCGAGGAAAACCTCGACATCGTCAACGACATGGAGGCCAAGCTCGTCGAGCACCAGAAGACGGTGTACGGCCTGGCCGTGGAGAAGGTGGGCAAGGAAAAGCAGCGCAAGCTCCTCGCCGAGCGCGTCGGGGAGGCCAAGGGCAAGATCGACCAGGCCAAGCTCCGCACGAAGGGCGTCCGCGAGCGGCTCGAATCGCTGCGCGAGGACGAGGCGGAGAAGGAGGGCGAACTCTCCTCCCTCAAGTCCCGCCTCCGCGAGATCGAAAAGAACGTCCTCGAGTTCGAGGCGAACATCAAGAACGCCGAGACCCGCATCCGGGAGAACGAGGCCGCCGCCGCCAAGGCGGAGGGCGAGATCCTCGGCCTCGAGAAGGACCGCTCCGGCGCCCGCGAACGGCTGGACGCCATCACCGAGGACATCGTCGCCGAGCTCGACGCGCGGCTCAAGGAGTCGGGCTACTCGAGCCAGGAGCGCCGGCAGGCGGAGGAGGCGATCGACGCCATCATCGCCGCCCTCGTCGCCCGCCTCGAGGGCAAGGCGGCGATCTTTGACGACCTCGCCAAGCTGAACGACCTCGCGAGCGAGGGCGTCCGCGCCCGCATCGCCAAGGCCCGCGAGGACCTCCTCGAGTCGGCCGCCAAGGCCGCGGAGCTCCGCTCGCGCTACGAGGGCTACAAGCGCACCACGCCCGCCTTCATCGACGAGTTCCTCTCGCCCGAGGGCATCATCACGAAGAAGCGCGCCATCGACCGCGAGATCGGCGCCATCGACGAGGGCGTGGCCGCCAGGCGGGAGCGCATAACGTCCCTGCGGACGGAGAACCGCTCCCTCGGCGAGAAGGTCGACGAGTACCGCCGCACCCTGGAGGAGCTCCGCGGGAACCGCATCCGCATGCAGACCCAGGCGACCGCCGCCGAGGAGGCCCTCGCCATGCTCCGCCGCGAGATCGCGGGGCAGGAGGGCTACCTCAAGGAGCTCGAGAACGAGGTGTACCTCGAGGAGAAGCGCCTCGGCGAGTCCGAGGAGGAACTCTCCGACATCGACGAGGAGCTGGCGGTCATCGAGCGCCGCGGCAAGGAGCTCACCGCCGAGCTCGAGCGCCTGGAGCGCGAGATCGCGGTGAAGAACTCCGACCTCGGCAAGCGGCAGGAGGAGCTCAAGAAGCGCATGGAGCGCCTGGCGGCGCTGCAGACCGAGCTCGAGCGGCTCCACCTCGGGCTCGCGCAGACCGAAACCGAGATCCGCAACGTCAAGGAGAATTTCCAGGAGCAGTATTCGCGCGACCTCATGGAGTTCGAGACGCGCATGTTCGAGATCCGCACCCCGGTCGCCGAGCTCCGCGAGGCGCTCTCGGCGCTCAAGGCCAAGCTCAAGGACCTCGGCTCCGTGAACCTGATGGCCCCCGAGGAGTACGCCGAGGTCAAGGAGCGCTACGACTTCCTCTCGGGCCAGATGGCCGACCTGGAGGCCGCCAAGGCGGACCTGAAGCGCATAACGGACGAGATCCGCAACGAGAGCGCCGAGCTCTTCCTCGAGACCTACAACAAGATCAAGAAGAACTTCCACAACATGTTCCGCCGGCTCTTCGGCGGCGGCCGCGGCGAGCTCCGCCTCGTCGACCCGGACCACGTCCTCGAGTCCGGCATCGAGATCTACGCCCAGCCGCCCGGAAAGAAGCTCGAGGCGATCTCCCTCCTCTCCGGCGGCGAGAAGACCCTGACGGCCATCGCGATGCTCTTCGCGACCTACATGGTCAGGCCCTCGCCCTTCTGCTTCCTCGACGAGATCGACGCGGCCCTGGACGAGCAGAACGTCATCCGCTTCGTGAACCTCCTCCGCGAGTTCGGGCGCTCCAGCCAGTTCGTCGTCATCACGCACAACAAGAAGACGGTCACGGGCGCCGACGCCCTCCTCGGCGTGACGATGGAGGAGTCCGGCGTGACCAAGGTCATCGCCGTCCGCCTCGAGCGCTCCGACGGCAAGGACATCCACGTGCCCGAGCCGATGGCGCCGATGGACGAGGAGGAAGTCGAATACGAGGAAGGCGTCGAGCTCCCGCCCGATCCGGCCGAAAAGTCGGCTCCCGCGGCCGAACCCGCCCCCGAACCCGCCCTCGAACCCGCGGCCGTCGAAGAGCCCGGGCGGGAGTAGGGGAGCCTTCGGCCATGGCCTTCGATCCCAAGGCCCTCGTCGGCAAGGCGGTCGCGGCGCTCCGCGGACTCGCCGCGCGCTTGCCCTTCGCGAAAAAGGCCGCGCCCGGAAGCGGCGGAAAGATCGAGCCCTTTTCGAGCATCCTGGACGAATCGGGCGGCGCCGACCTGGCCCTCGAGCCGAACGCGGCGCTCAAGCCCGCCAAGGCCAAGGCCAAACTCGATTTCCCGGCCCTCGTCGCCGCCTTTTTCAAGAATCCGATCGCCCTGGCCGTGACTGCCGGGGTCCTGCTGGTCATCCTGCTCATCGCCGTATCCGCCTTCGTGGCGGGCGCGCCGCCCAAGGCCGCCGCCGCGGGCGCGCCGCCGACCGCCGAGGGCATCGCCCTGGTCGAGCGCTTCATCCTGCCGCCCGACGGCGCGACGCGCGCCGAAGTCGAGCTGGAACGGCCGCTGAAGCGGGTGTATACTCTGGAGGACGTTGATCGGTCGCGGAGCGATCCGAGCCTCGTCGACATCTCGGCGCTCTCCGCGCGGAACGACGCCGCGGCGGAAGCGCTGTTCGGGACGGTGCCCTAAGGCCATGCAGCGCCCACGCCTTTTCTCCACGGGACTCCTCGCCGTCGCGCTGGTCGCGGCCGCGGCGCTCGCGGCCTCCTGCGCCTCATCTCCCGCCCCGGCGGCCGGCCCCGA
>DAINBW010000314.1:0-4262 GCA_036732745.1 Spirochaetales bacterium
CTTCCCCTACGCCGCCCTCGAGGGGCGGCGCTTCGAGGGCGAGTACTTCGCGGAGACCGACCCTTTCGACTCCGCCAAGGCCAATCCCGTGCGCCACGTCGCGTACTCCTATGCCGCCCATCTCGTCGAGCTCGATTCCGGCGGCCGCCTCGCGCGCGTCGTCGCCGCCCACGACTCGGGACTCGTCGTCAATCCCCTCGCCCTGGCCGGCCAGGTGGAGGGCGGGGTGGTGATGGGCCTCGGCTTCGCGCTCACGGAGGACTTCCCCCTCGAGGGCGGCTTTCCCACGGCGCGTTTCGGAACCCTGGGTCTCCTTCGCGCCGACCAGGTCCCGCCGATCGAGACCATCGCCCTGAGGAAAGAGGTCCTGTCGGGCGCGGGCTACGGCGCGAAGGGCGTGGGGGAGATCTCCACGATCCCGACGACGGCGGCCTGCGCGAACGCCTATCGCGCCTTGGACGGCGCGTTCCGCACGGTTCTTCCCTTGGCCGGAACGCTCTACGACCGGAAAAAACGCTGAAGCGCGTGCGTTTCGCGGCCTTCATCGCTTCCGTTCGTGGTTAACAATTGATAACATGTTCGGCCGCCCTTCCCCCCATACCCCGTTCGCGCCGCGCTTTTGGTCGCTCCGCCGCGCCGCCGCGGGTATATTGGAGTTATGAACGTTGATTCGGGTTTCCGGCTATTGACTCGGGATGTCGGTCTGCTAAGGTTGTAGGACGGTGGCGCGGCGGCGGCGGCCGCGCCGCGGGCCCGGCGGGCCTTGTCGGATGGAGGACCACGCCAAGGCCGTGGAGTGCGCGACAACGAGCGTGGAGCGGCTGAAGGCGCTCCGGGGCGACATCTTCGACAACATTCCGAGGTTCGGCCCCGACTGCCGCATATTCATGCGCCGGAAATACGGCTGATGGAAAGGAACCCGCGATGAACAAGTACCTGAAACAGTACGAATGGTCGAACATAGGGGCGATGCTCAGGAACAACAAGGCCTCCCCGAAGGAAACCGACGCGCGCTGCGACGGGCGGCTCGTCGTGATCACCGGCGCGACATCCGGCATCGGCTACGAGACGGCCAGGTTCTACGCCTCCCGCGGCGCCAACCTGCTGTGCGTCAACCGGAGCGAGGAAAAGTCCCGCAGGCTTCAGGCCGAGCTCGAGGGCGACTTCAAGATCTCCTGCCGTTGTCACGTCGCGGATTTCTCCCGGCTGTCGGAGGTTCACGCCACGGCTCGGCTGCTGGCGGGGTTCCCGGAAAACATCGATGTCCTCATCCACAACGCGGGCGTCTACAACACGAAACGGCGCTTCACGCCGGACGGCCTCGAGGAAGTCTTCCAGGTCAACTACCTGAGTTCCTTCATCCTCAACCACGGCGTGAAGGAGAAGTTGCGGCGCCAGGGAAAAGCCAGGATCATCCATGTCAACTCCGAAGGCCACCGCTTCGCGCTCGCGGGGGTCCATCTCGACGATCTCGGCTGGGAGCGGCACCATTATACCGGGTTGAAAAGCTACGGCGCCGCCAAGACGGCGCAAATCCTTTCGATGTACCCCTTGAGCGAATATTTCTCGGGCAGCGGGGTCACCGTCAACGCGATGCATCCGGGGGACGTGAAGACCAACATGGGAGAGAACAACGGCCGCCTGTACCGCTTTTTCAAGCATCGCTTCATCAATCCCTCCGCGAGGGATCCCCTCCTGTCGGCCAAGGCCCTGTACTACCTCGGCATTTCCGACGAGGTGGCCGGCGTCACGGCGAAGTATTTCAACTTCACCACCGAGGAAACGCCGGCGCCCCACGCGCTCGACCGGGACATGGCGCGCCAGGTCTGGGCGCACAGCCTCAAGCTCGGAGGTTTGGGATGACCAGGCCGCATCGTCGGATCGTCGTCGCGGGGGCGGGCCTGGCTGGCCTGACCGCGGCGACCTATCTCGCCCGGGCGGGCTACCCGACGCTCTTGGTCGAGAAGACCGGCTCCTGCGGCGGACTCCTCAACTCCATCGAGCGGGACGGCTTCGTCTTCGACGTCGGAGCCAGGTCGATCGAGAACGCCGGCGTCATACGGCCGATGCTGAAGGAGCTCGGCATCGACCTTGAGCTCCTGGCCAGCCCGGTCACCATCGGCGTGGATGGCCGGATGGTCCGCATGGATTCCCCGGAGGGCACGGGCGAGTACCGGAAGCTCCTGGAGGGGCTGTATCCTGGGCATTCCGGGGAGATCCGCCGGATCTTCGCCGAGATAGACAAGGTGATGAAGGACATGCGGGTCATCTACGGCTTCGACAATCCCGTTTTCAGGGATTTCACGAACGACCGGCGCTATATCTTCACCGAGCTTCTTCCGTGGATGCGCAAGTTCCTGCCGGCGCTCGCCCGCATGAACCGGAAGAACGAAGCCATCGAAGCCTACCTGCGGCGTCTGTCCTCCTTTCAGCCGCTGAACGACATCATCGACCAGCATTTTTTCAGGAACACGCCCATGTTCTTCGCCCTGGGCTATTACTATGTCTATCTGGATTATCTCTACCCGAAGGGCGGGACCGGCAAGTTCGCGGAAAAACTGCTTGATAAATTCCTGGCCGCGGGCGGCGAAGTGATGTTCGACACCGCGATCGAGCGGATCGTCCCCGCGGAAAAGCTCCTCTCCGGAAGCAATGGCTTGGACTGCTCCTATGACACGCTCGTCTGGTGCGCCGATCTCAAGTCCCTGTACCGGAGCGTCGACCCGACCGGCCTGGACGGCAAGACCATCGACCGGATCGACAACCGGCGAAACCTGGTCATGGGAAGCCGCGGCGGCGATTCGGTGTTCTCGCTCTATCTCGGCGTGGACCGGCCGGTCTCGGAATTCGCCGCCCTGACCACGGGACACCTGTTCTACACGCCCTCGCGGGAGGGCTTGGGCGACACGTACCGCGGCGAGTTGGCCGCGCTCCTCGCCTCGTCCGGGCCGGGCGGGCGGGACGGGATCCTGGCCTGGCTGCGGAAGTATTGCCGTTTGACGACCTACGAGGTTTCGATCCCCTCCCTGCGGGATCCCTCCCTTTCGCCGCCCGGCCGGACCGGGCTCGTCGCGAGTTTCCTCCTCGAGTACGACCTCGTCAAAAAGGCGCTCGACGAAGGCTGGTACGAGGAGTTCAAGACCCGGGTCGAGGACGCCATGATCGAGACGCTCGACGCTTCGCTCTTTCCCGGCCTTCGGGACGCGATCAGCCTCAGGTTCTCCTCCTCGCCCGTGACTATCGAAAAACGCTTTTCAAGCTCCGAAGGCGGGATCACCGGCTGGACCTTCGCGCGGCCCTCCCCGGTGGTGAACAGTCTCGGCAAGATACCCAAATCCGTGGAGACGCCCTTCCCGGACATCCTGCAGGCAGGCCAATGGGCCTACAGCCCGGCCGGCATCCCGACGGCGATCCTCACCGGGTGGTATGCCTACGACGCCTTGCGGAAGCGGCGTCGCTGAGCGCGGCCGCCTGGCACCGTCGCCTTCGCCGGGCGCGGCCTTCGGGCACCGTCGCCGGGCGCGGCCGTCGGGCGCGGCGCCCCAAGGTTTCCGGGCCGTGGGCTGGGGGACGCCGCTTGCGCTTGCCGTTTCAAAAAGGTCGGGCTATAATCCTCCTTCCGCCCTTCCCGCGAGACGCACCGCGGGCTTGGGGCAAGACAAAGGAGCGTAGAGCATGAGCAGAAAGACCATCGTCGTCGCCCTCGGCGGCAACGCGCTGATCGAGGAAGGCACCGAAGGCACGGTCGCCGAGCAGTTCGCCAACACCCGCAAGAGCATGGCCGCCATCGTCGGCATGATCCAGGAAGGCCACAAGGTCGTCCTCACCCACGGCAACGGTCCCCAGGCCGGCGTCCACCTCATCCGCAACGAGGCCGGCTCCTCCCAGGTTCCGCCCGCCACCCTCAACGTCATCGTCGCGGACACCCAGGGCTCCATCGGCTACATGCTGGCCCAGTGCCTCCAGAACGCCCTCAAGGCCGCCGGCGTCAAGAAGGACGTCGTCACCGTCGTGACCCAGGTCGAGGTCGATCCCAAGGACCCGCAGATGGTCAATCCGAACAAGTACGTCGGTCCCTTCTTCAAGGCCGACCAGCTCGAGGCCTGCAAGGCGAAGGGTTGGGTGATGAAGGAGGATCCGGGCCGCGGCTACCGCCGCGTCGTCGCCTCTCCCTCCCCGATCGACGTCATCGAGAAGGACACGATCAAGGACCTCATCGACGACGGCAAGGTCGTCATCGCGGTCGGCGGCGGCGGCGTGCC